>CAYZDW010000265.1:0-5817 GCA_964477175.1 uncultured Steroidobacteraceae bacterium
CGGCCGGCATGCCGGCCTCGACCACCGCCCGCACCAGTCTCGGCAGCCGCACGATGCCGTCTACCAGCGAATATTCGGTCTGGAGCCGCAGGTGAACGAACTGCGGGCCCTGGCCTTTCGCTTCAACGCGGCGCATGGAGAGATCTTACCGGCGCGAAGCTCTGCCGGTGCAGTCGACAAGGACCGTGGTACGCCAGCAGGCGCAGGTGGTCCGGCGTCGGGTAGCCCTTGTGGCGCTCGAAGCCGTAACCCGGGTAGACGAGCGCCACGCGCACCATCCAGGCATCCCGGCTGGTCTTGGCGAGGATCGAGGCCGCGCTGATTTCCGCAATGCGCGCGTCGCCGCCGACGATCGCCTCGACGCTGCAGGGAAACCCGAGCATGGACAAGGAGGGGCAGCGGTTGCCATCGACGCGCACGTGGCCGGGCGCGACGGGCAGCCCCAGCAAGGCGCGGCGCATCGCCAGCAGGCTCGCCTGCAACACGTCGAGCACGTCGATCTCGCCCGCATCGGACCAGCCGATGGCCCAGGCCAGCGCCTTCCCGCGGATTTCCTGCGCAAGCCGGGTGCGATTCGGCTCGTCGAGTTCCTTGGAATCGCGCAGGCCGCGAACCGGGCGGGTCGGGTCGAGGATCACGGCCGCCGCCACGACCGGCCCTGCCAACGGCCCACGACCAGCCTCGTCGACCCCCGCAACCGGGCCGCCGGTCGGCGCCCTGGCCCGGCGCACGATCATGCGCGTTGCGCCCGGACCAGTTCGAGGATGGCGTCCGCTGCGCGCGCGCTGGCGCCGGCCCGCAACTGGCGGTGGATGACCGTGAATAACTCCTGTAGCGCTGCGACCTCGGCAGGCCCGTCCAGCCAGCGCTCGATTTCGATCCCCAGGCGTTCGGGACGGACTGCATCCTGGGCCAGCTCCGGGACGACCTGCCGGCCCGCCAGCAGATTCGGCTGCGCGAAATGCGGCGCCTTCAACAGCCGCAAGGACCGGAGCGCCAGGGCCGTCAGCCAGCCGAGTCGGTAACCCACGACCATCGGCCGCTTGCACAACATCGTCTCGAGAGTCGCCGTTCCGGAGGCGACCAAAGCGACGTCAGCGGCCGTGAGCGCGACACGCGAGTGGCCCTCGACCACCTGGACGGCCACTCCGGGCGCGCGCCGCGCGAGCGCCTGCTCGAACAGCGCGCGCGTTCGCGCGTTCGCCATCGGCGCGATATAGCAAAGTCCCGGACGCCGCGTCGCCAGCCAGCCGATTGCCCCGGCAAAATCGTCCGCGAGGCGCGAAACCTCCCCGATGCGGCTGCCCGGCAGCACGGCCAGGAACTGTCCCTCGGCCCGCCTGCCGAGTCTCGCGCGTGCGGCGCACCGATCCGGCACCAGCGGCAACTGATCGGCGAGCGGGTGCCCGACGAAGATCGCGCGCAGGCCCTGCCGGTCGTAGACCTGGCGCTCGAACGGCAGCAGGCACAGCACCAGGTCGAGAAATCGCGCCATGCGCCGCGCCCTGCCTTGCCGCCAGGCCCAGACCTGCGGGCTCACATATTGCACGGTGCGGATGCCCGCCGCGTGCAGCGCAGCTGCCAGATTGAGGTTGAATTCCGGCGCGTCGATCCCGACGAACACATCGGGTCGCTCGGCCAGGAAGCGGCTCTGCACCAAGCGCCGCAGGCGCAGCAGACGCGGCAAGTGATTCAGGACCTCGAACAGGCCCATGACAGCGAGCTCGTCAGACGACGCCCAGGCCTCGCAGCCTTCCGCCGCCATCGCGGGACCGGCGACGCCGGCAAATCGGGTGTCCGGAGCGCGCTCGCGCAGCGCCCTGATCAACGCCGCGCCGAGGTTGTCGCCGGAGGACTCGCCGGCGACCAGCCCGATCGTCAGCGCTCTCGCAGCAGCCATCAGCGAACGATACTGCGTTCGCTGACCGCCAGGAATTGCACGAACGGCAGCAGTTCCGGCTGGTCCGCCGCGAGCGCCTGCAGTTGTTCGGTCGCGGCCGCGAGCTTGAGCCCGGACCGGTACAGCAGCCGGTAGGCATTGCGGATGTTGGTGATCTGGGTCGCGTCGAAGCCGCGTCGCCTGAGGCCCTCGCTGTTGACTCCCTTGGGCTCGGCCGGGGTGCCCGCGATCAGCAGATAGGGCGGCACGTCGCGGGTGACGGCGGCGTTGTTCGCAAGAAACGAATGCGCGCCGACCTTGCAGAACTGGTGGACTCCGGAATAGCCGGACAGGATGACCCAGTCGCCCAGCTCGACATGCCCCGCGATCACGGAGCCGTTCGACATCACGCAGTGGCTGCCGATGATGCAATCGTGCGCCACGTGCGTATAGGCCATGAACAGGTTGTCGTTGGCGATCTGCGTGACTCCGCGGCCCCCGGCCGTGCCGCGGTTGACCGAGCAGAATTCCCTGAACACGTTGCGGTCGCCGACCTCGAGCCGAGTGGGTTCACCGCGGTACTTCTTGTCCTGCGGCGCGTCGCCGATCGATGCGAACTGGAAGACCTTGTTGTCGCTGCCGAGTGTCGTCGGCCCGTTGATGACCGCATGCGGCCCGATCCAGCTGCCGGCTCCGATGCGGACCCCGGTGCCGATGATCGAATAGGCGCCGATCGCGACGCCCTCGCCCAGTTCGGCGTCTGCTGCCACGATCGCGCGCGGATCGATCACGCCTTGACCTCGGGCGCGACCATCATCGTGGCCGAGGCGACTTCCATGCCGCCGACCTCGGCGACCGTCGAGAATTTCCAGATGCCTCGAATGGCACGCTCGAGCGTGGCCTTCAGTACGAGCTGGTCACCCGGCTCGACCGGGCGCCGGAACCGCGCCTTGTCGATCCCGACGAAATAGAAACGCGTCTGCTCGTTCGGCACGACGCCCACGGTCTTGAACGCCAGTATGCCCGCTGCCTGCGCGAGCGCTTCGAGAATCATGACGCCCGGCATGACCGGCCGGTACGGAAAATGGCCCGTGAAGAATGGCTCATTGACCGTGACGTTCTTGATCGCGTGGATGCGCTTGCCCGGTACGCATTCGATGACCCGGTCGACCATCAGCAGCGGGTAGCGATGCGGCAACTGCGCAAGCACCGCATTGATGTCCATCGAAAAGCCTTCGCTCATTTGTCCGTCCCCTGCCCGGTGTCGCCACTGTCGCGTTCAAGCTGCGCAAGGCGCCGTTCGAGCGCGTCGAGCCGGCGCAGCCGCGCGACCGCACGGCGCCAGTCGGCGGCCTCGATCGCCGGCATGCCCGACGAGTAGGTCCCGGGCCCCGGGAGTGAGTGCGTCACCATCGAGTAGCCGGTCACCACGACGTCGTCACCGATTTCGAGGTGTCCCACGATGCCGACCGCACCTCCGATCATGCAGCGGCGCCCGATGATCGAGCTGCCGGAGATGCCGACACAGCCGGCGATCACGGTGTGCGCGCCGATGCGGCCGTTATGGCCGACCTGCACCTGGTTGTCCAGCTTGACCGCGTCGTCGATGACCGTGTCCTCGATCGTGCCGCGATCGATCGTGGTATTCGCGCCGACCTCAACGTCGTTGCCGAGTCGGACGCTGCCGAGCTGCGGCACCTTGACGAATCCGTCCGCGCCCAGCGCGAAGCCGAAACCGTCGCTGCCGATGACGGCGCCGGGCTTGAACACGCAACGCGCGCCGGCGATCACGTGATGGCAAATCGTCACGCCGGCCTGCAGGCGGCAGTCGTCGCCGAGGCGCGCTCCCTCTTCGATCACGGAGTTCGGCCCGATCGAGCAGCGCTCGCCGATCAGCGCTCCGGCCCCGATCACGGCATTCGGGCCGATCCAGGCACTCGCCGCGATGGTCGCCGAGCCGGCGATGCTGGCGCCGGACGCGACACCCGCGGTGACTGCCGGTAACGGATAAAGCCCCGTCGCGATTCGCGCATAGGCGGCGTAGGGATGCGGACTGATCAGCGCCGCGACGGGGCAATCTGCGAGCGACTCTCGCGCGAGGACGACCGCAGTCGCGTGCGTGGCTGCGAGCTGGCGGCGGTACTTCGGATTGGCGCAGAAAGTCAGAGTGCCCGGGGTCGCGCCCGCGAGCGTCGCGACGCCGTGCACGGTCTGCTCGGGATCCCCGGACAGTTCGAGTCCGTGGCGTACCGCAAGCTCGCCGAGCGTAATCGCCATGGCGCCCCCTGACGGTCGCTGGCCGCTCAGTTCCTCGGCGCAGGAGCGGGCGCAGGCGCCGGCGTCTTGGCCTTCATCGCGGCGATCACCTGAGCGGTGATATCCACCGATTCGGCCGCGAACAGCACTCCGTCGCTGACGACGAGCTGATAGCCATTCGCGCGCGCGAACACCTGGACCTCCTGCAGCAGCGAACGCTGGACCTTGCCGAATTCCTCGTTGCGCCGCAGGTTGGCGTCTTCCTGAAGTTCAGTGAAGCGCCGCGCCAGGTCACGCTCGCCGTCGCGCAGCTCGCGTTCCGCCTTGTTGCGGTCGGCCTCCGACATCACGGCCGCATCACGCTTGAGCTTGTCCGACTTTTCCTGCAGCGCCTTCTGCTGGTTGGCCAGCTCGCGCTGCCGCGGCATGAATTCGGCCTCGAGCGCCTGCTGGGCCACCCGCGCCTGCGGGGACTCCTCGAGCAGCCGCCCGGTATTCACGTAGCCGATCTT
Source organism: uncultured Steroidobacteraceae bacterium (assembly GCA_964477175.1). Lineage (GTDB taxonomy): Bacteria > Pseudomonadota > Gammaproteobacteria > Steroidobacterales > Steroidobacteraceae > SCUD01. The sequence continues at coordinate 4,648 of CAYZDW010000265.1, forward strand.
CACCTCGGCGTGACCTGCCACCGGCGCGGCCGCAAGCGCGACGCCAACGAGCAGCGCGCAGGGAAGAATGGAATGCCTGGTCATGTATGTCATCGTGTCTCGACTCGTCAGAAGGCGGAACCGATCGTGAACTGGAAGCGCTCGGCCTCGTCCGGATAACGTACCCCGTCGCCGCGGAACTCATTGAGCGGCACGCCGTAGCTGAACCGGAACACTCCCAGCGGTGCAAGCCACTGAACCGCCAGGCCCGCGGATTGCTTCAACTCATTGTAATCGAACTCGTAGTCGACCGGCGTCACGCCGTCCAGGCCGACGAAATCCACGCCGGCGCCCTGCGAGAACACGTTGCCCATGTCGAAGAACAGGCTGATACGCGTGCTCGCCCGCCATTTCTCAGGCACCGGCAGCAGCAGTTCGGCGCGGCCGATCACCTTCATGTTGCCGCCGTAGGGATTTCCGAAGCCGTCCTTCGGGCCGAGCCGGCTTTCCGTGAAACCGCGCACCGACTCGGGCCCGCCCGCGAAGAACTGCCGGTAGGGCGGCAGCGCGCTGGTGTCATCGCCGAGCGCGTCGCCGAATCCGAGTTCCCCGCTCAGTGCGAGGGTCAACCTGCGCCCCAGCGGGATCAGTTGCAGGAAATCGTAGTTGAAAACGTAGTAGCTCACCTCGCTGCCCGGCGCCGTGGCGGACAGCGTGACCGAATGACGCATGCCGCGGTCTGCGAAGATCGCGCGGTTGCGTGAATCGAAAAACCAGCCGGTCACCAGTTCGTAGCTATTGAACTTCGAGCCGAACAAAGTCGTCGTGATGATCTGCGGATCTTCACTGTTCGGGTCGTCGATCTCCGTCTCGATCACGCGCGTGTACGGGTTGCCATTGTTTCTCACCCAGGTGACGGCTTCGGGCGCGCTGTTCTGCGGGTTGACGATCAGGTCGGACTGCTGCGCGACGATGCCGAACCGCAGCCCCTGGAACTCGGTGATGGGATAGCCGAATTCGAGCGAGGCGGACATGGTCTGTGTCGAGAAGTCCGACGCCGCGGAAACGAATTGCGTGATGTCGCGGAACTGCAGGCCGAGGGTGCGCGACAGGCCGTCCACGTTCGTGTACGGGTCCGTGTGCGAAATGCTATAGGACTGCGAGAACCGTCCCGACACCAGCTCGACCGCC
>CAYZDW010000266.1:0-2612 GCA_964477175.1 uncultured Steroidobacteraceae bacterium
CATTGACTGGATCACACAAGGAGGCGGCGGGCGCCATCCTGCCCTGGCCCCGGCGAACTAACGGGGGGCCAGCCGGTCCTATCCGGCGTGACGGCGGTGGGCGCAGCGCTGATCGTTGAGCCAATGCGGGCTGAAGCAGGCGACATTGCGCTTGTCCGTCGCGTGCAGAAAGGCGACAAGGCGGCTTTCGATGCGCTCGTACTGAAGTATCAGCACAAGGTGCTGAAGCTGGTGCAGCGTTACGTGCGCAATCCAGCAGACGCCGAGGACATCGCGCAGGAGGCCTTCATCAAGGCGTACCGGGCCTTGCCGGCGTTCCGCGGCGACAGCGCTTTCTACACCTGGCTCTACCGGATTGCGATCAACACGGCCAAGAACGCCCTGGTCGCGAATCGGCGCCGGCCGATCTCCTACGATCTCGACCCGCAGGATGGCGCCCAGGTTCAGGCCCACGCCCGGCTGGCCGATGCGGAGACACCCGAGGCGCTGGCGCTGACCGAGGAGATCCGCCGGACGGTCAATGGAGCCATTGCGGCCCTGCCGGACGACCTGCGCCTGGCGATCGTGCTGCGGGAACTCGAAGGCCTGAGTTACGAGGACATTGCGAAAACGATGGAATGCCCCGTTGGAACCGTGCGGTCGAGGATCTTTCGTGCGCGGGAGGCGATCGACCGCAGCCTGCGCGAGGTATTCGACGGCGGTCTGGGCCGGATCGGAGACTCCTGATGACCGAGCGGATCAAGGAACAACTTTCGGCGTTTCTGGATGGCGAGTTGCCGGAGCCGGAATCTGCGCTGCTGCTCAAGCGTCTCGAACGCGATGACGACCTGCGCGGTGCCCTGTCGCGGTATTCGCTGATCGGCGCGGTGCTGCGCAACGATGGCGACGTGCCCGCTGCACGCCAGGTTGCCGCGCGGGTCAGCGCCGCGATCGCGCGCGAACCGTCGGGCAGCATGCGTGGCATTGCGGCTCTCCGGTCCGCCGCCTTGCTGCGCCCGTTTGCGGGCCTCGCGGTCGCCGCGGGTGTCGCCGCGGTTGCGCTGCTGCTCGTGCAGCAGTTCGATGCAAACGACTCCGCGCAGCCGGAGCCGGTCCTGGCGCAGGTCAAGGATGCTCCGGTCGAGCCGGTATCCATCGCTTCAGGTCCGGAGGAACCGCCGTCCCGTCCCTACACGACACCACCCGCGGCCGACGGGCCGGGCAGCCTCCCGGCCGCGCAGTTCGCCAACTACCTCGTGGCGCACAGCGGATATGCCTCTCCGCTGGTCCGGCGTAGCGTGGTCGCCGGCCTGATCGTGGCGCCGCAGGAAGTGGCGGACATCGACGCGCCGGTTGCGGACAACGCCCGGGACCAGCAGTGATCAATCGGCAGGCATGGGCGTCGGTTGCGCTTTTCGTCGCACTGCCGGCCGCGGCGGACGATGGCCAGGAATGGCTCGACCGCATGGCCGGGGCGTTGGCCGGCACCAGCTATGCCGGCGAGTTCGTCAGCGAGTCCGCCGGTCGCGCGGAACGGCTGCGCATCGTGCACCGGGTCCGTGACGGGGCAGTCGCGGAGCGGCTGGTATCCCTGTCCGGTAACGGACGCGAATTGATCCGGGACGACGACGAGGTCGTCGTCTACTTTCCGGACCAGAAACTCGCGATCATCGAGCGGCGACCGGCAGGCAGCGAGCTGATGGGCGCCCTGCCGCAGTTTGGCGGCGAGTTCCGGCCCTGGTACGAGGTCAGCTATGTCGGACGCGAGGCCGCGCTGCTCGGTCCCGCGGCGGTGGTCGTGGTCCGGCCGCGGGACGGCTACCGATTCGGCTACCGCCTCTGGATCGATGAAACGACCCGCATGCCGGTCCGCAGCGAGTTGTCGGATGCCGCCGGGCGCGTGATCGAGCGCGTCCGCTTCACACGCCTCGAGCTCGACGATGACATTGCCGACTCCGAGTTCGAACCCGATCTCGACCGCTCGAAGCTGCGCTGGGTCCGGCAGGCTCCGCAAACGACGGGTGTCGCACCCGCCTGGCGCGCGGCGCAGGTGCCGCCGGGCTTTCGCCTGTCGGTCAGCGGACTGCAGGCCATGGCCGGCACCAGCGCTCCGGTCAGCCATCTGGTTTTCTCGGACGGCCTCGCGTCGGTGTCGGTCTTCATCCAGACGCCGGCGCCGGGCACGGTGCCGGTCGTCGGTTCCGGGCGCTCGGGCGTCGCGTCGGCCTTCTCGACGATCGTGCAGGGTCACCAGGTCACGGCAATCGGCGAAGTGCCACTGGACACGCTGAAATACATCGCGACCGGCCTCAGGCCGGCGACACCGGATCGCAGTCGCTGACCGCCCGGGTCGCCGCGATGGCTGCGCCGCGGTTCGTCGTCTACAGCCGCGAAAATTGCCCGCTCTGCGACGAGTTCATCGCCGAACTGGCGCGCCAGCTCGCGGACACCCGCGAGCGTTTCGAAGTGCGCGACGTCGATGCCGATCCGGTGACGCGAAGACGCTTCGGCCTGAAGATTCCAGTGCTCACGGTAGCCGGCAGCCCGGTCTGCCACGGTCGGCTCGACGCGAAGGCGGTCGCAGGACTGCTCGCCGACTGAACGGCCCGGGGGCAGGTGACTGCTATAATCGC
>CAYZDW010000267.1:0-3129 GCA_964477175.1 uncultured Steroidobacteraceae bacterium
ACGCCGCCTGCTGCTCGCGCAAGGCTTCATGTATCGCCGTCAATTCGACGCGGCCATCGCCGAGCTCGACGGTTGGCAAGGCCCGGACGAGTGGACCGCCTACGGGCGATTCAACCTGGGCGTCGCGCTCGTGCGCGCGAATCGCGCCGAGCGCGGCCACGCGATGCTGGAACAAGTCGGGCTGCTGCAGACGACCGATTCGGAACTGCTCGCGCTGCGCGACAAGGCCAACCTGGCCCTCGGCTATGCACTGCTGCAGGCCGGGCAGCCCGTTGCGGCTCGCGCGGCGCTCGACCGGGTCCGCTTGCAGGGCCCGCAGGCGAACAAGGCGCTGCTGGGCGCAGGCTGGGCGGACGCCGCCGGCGGGGCTTACCAGCAGGCGCTGGCACCCTGGCTGGAGTTGCACGGACGCGACCTGCTCGACGCCGCGGTCCAGGAATCCTACCTGGCCGTCCCTTACGCCTACGCGGAACTCGACGCGATCGGCCAGGCGATCGGTTACTACGAGCAGGCGGTCGCCGCCTACGACGCTGAACGAGTGCGCATCGAAGAATCGATAGCGTCGATACGGGCCGGGCGCCTGCTGGCAGCCGCGCTCGCCGCCGACCGCGGCGCGCGGCCGGACTGGTTCGCGCAGCTCGCGACGCTGCCCGACGCGCCCGAGTCGCGCTATCTCTACCACCTGCTGGCCGGCCACGAGTTCCAGGAGGGCCTTAAGAGCTACCGCTCGCTGGAGGCGATGGCGCAGAACCTCGGCGGCTGGTCGACGAGCCTCGGCGCATTCTCCGACATGATCGAGACGCGCAAGAGCGCATTCGCCGGGAAGCTGCCCGAAGCGGACCGGCGCCTCGCGACGGTGAACGTCCCCGACATCAACCGACGCCGCGACGAGTTGCGCGCGCGGCTGGAAGCCGCGCTGCGCGATCGCGACGTCACAGCGCTCGCGAGCGACCGCGAGCGGCAGTGGCTTGCGCTGCTGGCCGGCGTCGAGGCGGAACTCGCTGCGCGCACGGGTGATGCCAGTCTCGATGACGCGCGCGAGAAGGCACGGCTCGCGCGCGGAGTCGTGACCTGGAATCTCGATGCGGACTGGAAGGTCCGCGTCTGGCAGACCCAACGCGCGATGCGCGAGCTCGATGCGGCCGTCTATGACGCGCGAACGCGCCAGGCGGGGTCGGTCAAGGCGCGCCAGGGCACGCCGGAGCGTGCCGCTGCACTCGCCGTACGCGTCGACGCGGTGTCGCCGCGCGTCGTTGAACTGAGCGGTCGCGTCGAGGCCGCCAAGGCGGCCCAGGGCCGCCGGCTCGCCGAAATCGCAATCGGCGAGCTCGAGGCCCAGCGCTACCGCCTGGACGAGTATTCCGTGCAGGCTCGCTATGCGATCGCGACGATCTACGATCGCGCGAGCGCAGGGAGCTCGCCATGATCGGCGGCTGGCGGGCCTGGGGTGCAGTCGTGATCGCCGCCGCTGCGGCCGGTGCCGGCGCGCAGACGGTAGGCGACCTGCGCGCCAGGACACCACCGGTCCAGGTGGGTCCCGCGACACCGGTCGACGCGACGAAAGTGCGCGAAGCCTACCGGCGCTTCCTGGAACTCAATGCCGGCGACCCGGCGATGCGCGCGGAGGCGCTACGCCGGCTCGCGGATCTCGAGCTCGAGGCGGCCGACGCGGCGCGCGGCGACGGCACGACGCCTGCCGCAGGCGGCGCCGAAACCCGCGCGGCGATTGCGCTCTACGAGCGGCTACTCGCGGAGGCACCCGATCATCCGCGCATCGACTCGGTGCTCTACCAGCTCGGCCGCGCCTGGGAAGCGGAAGGGGACCCGCAGCGCGCGCTAGCGTACCTCGACCGGATGGTGGCGCAGTTCTCCGGCAGCCGACACATCGAGGAGGCGCATTTCCGTCGTGGCGAGATCCTGTTCAGCGCCCAGCGCTGGCCGGAGGCGGAGGCTGCATACAACGCGGTGATCGCGCGCGGCAACGAAACGGCGTTCCACGAGCAGGCGCTTTACAAGCACGGTTGGGCACTGTTCAAGCAGTACCGCACGGAGGAAAGCGCGGTGTCGTTCTTGGGCGCGCTGGATCGCAAGCTGCTCCGCGCGCCCGGCGTCGAGATCGATGAACTCTCTGAATTGTCGCGTGCGGACCGCGAACTCGTGCTGGACACGATGCGCGCGCTCGGCATTCAGTTCGCGGCCGACAATCCGGCCGGCACGCTGAGCACCGCGCTGGGAAAGCACGGTTCGCCCGCTTATGCCTGGCGCCTGCATGCCTCGCTGGGCGACCTGTTGGTCGACAAGGAACGCTACACGGATGCGGCGGACACTTACAGAGCCTACGCCGCGCGCCACGCGGGAGACGCGCGGTCGCCGGGCCTGCAGGCGCGCGCGATCGAGGCCTACCTCAAAGGCGGCTTCAGCGAACTGGCGTTGCAGGGCAAGCGCGAGTACGTGGAGTTGTACGGTTTCGGCGGCCCGTTCTGGGCCGCGCGTTCGCAGGAGCGCGCGCCGGAAGTCGTCGCGCTGCTGAAAGCGAACCTGCGCGACCTCGCGCAGCACCATCATGCTCTGGCGCAGAAGAGCAGCCGGCCGGCCGACTATCAGCAGGCCGCACGCTGGTACAGGAAATTCCTGCAGTCATTCCCGGACGAGCCGGACAGTGCCGAGACCAACTACCTGCTCGCCGACCTGCTGTTCGAGAGCGGCCAGTACCGCGACGCGGCGCTAGAGTACGAGCGCACTGCCTACGAACGGCCCGCGGGCCCGAAGAGTGGCGCTGCGGCCTACGCAGGGCTCGTCGCGCGCGAGCGCCACGAGCCGCAGTTATCCGGCGCCGAGCGCGCCGCCTGGCACCGCGAGAGCATCGATGCCGCGCTGCGCTTCGCGTTGGCACACTCAGCGCATCCGGAAGCCGGCCGCATCTGGCTACGAAGCGCCCGCCAGCAACTTGCGCTCGGCCTGCACGAGCAGGCCGCGGACAGTGCGCGCCGCGCGGCCGCGCATGTCCCGGCGCTGTCGCCGGATGAACAGCGCACGGCCTGGAGCATCGTCGCGGACTCGAGTTTCGACCTCGGGCGCTACACCGATGCAGAAGCGGCCTATATCCAGGTCCTGAGCTGGCTGTCAGCC
>CAYZDW010000268.1:0-7930 GCA_964477175.1 uncultured Steroidobacteraceae bacterium
AACGTTCGTTGCTCTCGCCAGTGATCACCAGGCGCCGCTTGCCCTTGGTCTCGCGGCCGAAGCTGACCGTACCGGTCACCTCGGCGAGGATTGCCGGTTCCTTGGGCTTGCGCGCCTCGAACAGGTCCGCGACGCGCGGCAGACCACCGGTGATGTCGCGTGTCTTCGAAGATTCCTGCGGGATGCGTGCTATGACGTCGCCGACCGACACCTTGGCGCCGTCCTCGAGCGAGATCAGCGCGCCGGCCGGCAGCGTGTAGACCGCCGGAATGTCGGTGGTCGCGAACGTCACTTCCTTGCCCTTCGCGTTGACCAGCTTGATGACCGGCCGCAGGTCCTTGCCGGCCGCGCCGAGCTGCTTCGGATCGAGCACCTCGACGCTGGTCAGGCCGGTGACTTCGTCGACCTGCGACTGGACCGTCCCGCCGTCCACGAAGTCGATGAACTTGATCATGCCCGCGACCTCGGTGACGACCGGGTGGGTGTGCGGATCCCAGTTGGCGACGATCTGGCCCGACGACACGGCGCCGCCCTCGTTGGCGACGATCGTGGCGCCGTACGGGATCTTGTAGCGTTCCCGCTCGCGGCCGAATTCGTCGATGACGGCGATCTCGCCAGAGCGCGACGTCGTGACGAGGTGGCCCTTCTCGTGGCGCACGGACTTGACGTTGTGGAAGCGCAGCGTGCCCTTGCCCTTGATCTCGACGAGCGAGATCGCCGCGGCCCGCGACGCAGCGCCGCCGATGTGGAAGGTCCGCATCGTCAGCTGCGTGCCAGGCTCGCCGATCGACTGGGCCGCGATCACGCCGACCGCCTCGCCGATGCTGATCAGCCGGCCGCGCGCCAGGTCGCGCCCGTAGCACATCGCGCAGACGCCGTAGCGCACCTCGCAGGTGATCGGCGAACGCACCTTGAGTGAATCGACGCCGTGATTCTCGAGCTGCTGGACCCACTGCTCGTCGAGCAATGTCGCGCCCGGAGCCAGCACCTCGTCGGTGCCAGGCTTCGGCACGTCGGTCGCGGTCACGCGGCCGAGCACGCGCTCGCCGAGGCCCTCGACGACGTCGCCGCCCTCGACGATCGGCGTCACATCCAGGCCTTTCGTGGTTCCGCAGTCATGCTGCGTGACGACCAGGTCCTGCGCGACGTCGACCAGGCGCCGGGTCAGGTATCCCGAGTTCGCGGTCTTGAGCGCGGTGTCCGCGAGACCCTTGCGGGCGCCGTGGGTCGAGATGAAGTACTGCAGGACGTTGAGGCCCTCGCGGAAATTCGCCGTGATCGGCGTCTCGATGATCGAGCCGTCCGGCTTCGCCATCAGGCCGCGCATGCCGGCCAGCTGGCGGATCTGCGCGGCCGAGCCGCGCGCGCCGGAGTCGGCCATCATGAAGATCGAGTTGAACGAGCCCTGCTGGACCTTCTTGCCCTTGGAGTCGATCCCCTCCTCGTAGCGCAGCTGGTCCATCATCGCCTTGCCGATCTGGTCGTTGGTGCGTGACCAGATGTCGACGACCTTGTTGTAGCGCTCGCCGTTGGTCACCAGTCCGGACTCGTACTGGTCCTGGATCTCCTTGACCTCGCGTTCGGCGGCGCCGAGGATCTTCGCCTTCTGCGGCGGGACCATCATGTCGTCGACGCCGATCGACACAGCCCCACGGGTCGCGTACGAGAAGCCCGTGTACATCAGCCGGTCGGCGAATATGACCGTCTCTTTGAGGCCCAGCGCCCGGTAGCAGGAGTTGATCACCGCCGAGACGCGCTTCTTGGTCATGTCCTGGTTGACCAGGTCGAACGACAGGCCCTTCGGCAGCAGCTCGGACAGCAGCGCGCGGCCGATCGTGGTCCGTACCAGCCGGCGGCGCTCCTGCAACTCGCCATCCTCATCCCGGACGTGCTCGACGATCCGCACGCGGATCCATGCGTGGAGTTCGGCGGCCCGCGTCTCGTGCGCGCGATGCACCTCGCGGACGTCGGTGAACGTCATGCCCTCGCCGCGCGCACCCGCGCGCTCGCGAGTCATGTAATAGAGACCGAGCACGACGTCCTGCGACGGCACGATGATCGGGTCGCCGTTGGCCGGCGACAGGATGTTGTTCGACGACAGCATCAGCACACGGGACTCGAGCTGGGCTTCCAGTGACAGCGGCACGTGCACCGCCATCTGGTCGCCGTCGAAGTCGGCGTTGAATGCCGTGCAGACCAGCGGATGCAGCTGGATCGCCTTGCCTTCGATCAGCACCGGCTCGAACGCCTGGATGCCGAGCCGATGCAGCGTCGGCGCGCGGTTCAGCAGCACCGGGTGCTCGCGGATGACTTCCTCGAGGATGTCCCAGACTTCCGGGCCTTCGCGCTCGACCAGGCGCTTGGCGGCCTTGATGGTCGTCGCGAGCCCGCGCAGCTGCAGCTTGTGGAAGATGAACGGCTTGAAGAGCTCCAGCGCCATCTTCTTCGGCAGGCCGCACTGGTGCAGCCGCAGGGTCGGGCCGACCACGATGACCGAACGGCCCGAGTAGTCGACGCGCTTGCCGAGCAGGTTCTGGCGGAACCGGCCCTGCTTGCCCTTGATCATGTCGGCCAGCGACTTCAGCGGGCGCTTGTTGGTGCCCGTGATGGCGCGACCGCGGCGCCCGTTGTCGAGCAGCGCGTCCACCGACTCTTGCAGCATGCGCTTCTCGTTGCGCACGATGATGTCGGGCGCGTTCAGCTCGAGCAGCCGGCGCAGGCGGTTGTTGCGGTTGATCACGCGGCGGTACAGGTCGTTGAGGTCCGACGTCGCGAAGCGCCCGCCGTCGAGCGGCACCAGCGGCCGCAGGTCGGGCGGCAGCACCGGCAGCACGGTCAGCACCATCCACTGCGGGTTGTTGCCCGACTCGATGAACGACTCCAGCAGCTTGAGCCGCTTGGTCAGCCGCTTGATCTTGGTCTCGGACGTCGTGCCGTCGATCTCGGCGCGGACCTTGGCCGCCTCGGCCTGCAAGTCGATCGTCTTCAACAGCTCGAGGATCGCCTCGGCGCCCATGCGCGCGTCGAATTCATCGCCGTACTGCTCGAGCGCCTCGAGGTACATCTCGTTGGTCATCAGCTGGCCGCGCTCAAGCGGCGTCATGCCCGGGTCGACGACCACAAAGGCCTCGAAATACAGCACGCGCTCGAGATCCCTGAGCGTCATGTCGACCATCAGGCCGATGCGCGACGGCAGCGATTTCAGGAACCAGATGTGCGCGACCGGGCTCGCAAGCTCGATGTGGCCCATGCGCTCGCGCCGGACCTTGGACTGGGTCACCTCGACGCCGCACTTCTCGCAGACCACGCCGCGGTGCTTCAGGCGCTTGTACTTGCCGCACAGGCACTCGTAGTCCTTGACCGGCCCGAAGATCTTCGCGCAGAACAATCCGTCGCGTTCCGGCTTGAAGGTCCGGTAGTTGATCGTCTCGGGCTTGCGGACTTCTCCGTAAGACCAGGAGCGGATCATCTCCGGCGATGTCAGCGCAATCCGGATCGAGTCGAAATTCTCGACCGGCACCTGCGGCTTGAAAAACTTGAGAAAGTCCTTCATTCGATCACCCTTCCTGCTCGAGCTCGATGTTGATGCACAGCGACCGGATTTCCTTGACCAGCACGTTGAACGATTCCGGCATGCCGGCGTCCATCGCGTGGTTGCCGTCCACGATGTTCTTGTACATCTTGGTGCGGCCGATCACGTCGTCCGACTTGACGGTCAGCATTTCCTGCAGCGTGTAGGCGGCGCCGTACGCCTCGAGCGCCCAGACCTCCATCTCGCCGAAGCGCTGGCCGCCGAACTGCGCCTTGCCGCCCAGCGGCTGCTGGGTCACGAGGCTGTACGGCCCGGTCGAGCGTGCGTGCATCTTGTCGTCGACGAGGTGGTTCAGCTTCAGCATGTACATGTAGCCGACAGTCACGGGCCGATCGAAGGGCTCGCCCGTGCGGCCGTCGGTCAGCATCGTCTGGCCAGAGGTCGGCAGCTCCGCGAGCTCGAGCAGCTGCTTGATCTCCGCCTCGCTCGCACCGTCGAACACCGGCGTGGCCATCGGTACGCCGTCGGTCAGATTGCGCGCCAGTTCCAACACCTCGGCGTCGGACAATGAGGCGATGTCCTCCTTCTGGCCGCCGGTCGCGTTGTACACGCGGTCGAGGAACCGGCGCAGCTCGACGATGGCGTTCTGCGACTCGAGCATCCGGCCGATCTTGTCGCCCAGGCCCTTGGCCGCCCAACCCAGGTGGGTCTCGAGGATCTGCCCGATGTTCATGCGTGACGGGACGCCCAGCGGGTTCAGCACGATGTCTACCTGCGAGCCGTTCGCGAGGTACGGCATGTCCTCGACTGGGACGATGGTCGACACGACGCCCTTGTTGCCGTGCCGGCCGGCCATCTTGTCGCCCGGCTGGATGCGGCGCTTCACGGCGAGATACACCTTCACCATCTTCAGCACACCCGGCGCGAGGTCGTCGCCGGCCGTGATCTTGGCCTTCTTGCCCTCGAAACGGCGCTCGAACTCCTTGTGCTGGTCGGCCAGGCGCCGGCGCGCGGCCTCGAGGGACTCGCTCGCCGCCTCGTCGCGCAGCCGGATTTCGAACCACTCCTCGCGTGGCAGCTCGTCGAGATACTCCGCGGTGACCGCGGCTCCCGCCTTGAGCCTGCGCGGGCCGCCGCTCGCGGCCTTGCCCGTGAGTTCGGCGCGCAGCCGCGAGAACAGATCGTCCTCGAGGATGCGGCGCTGGTCAATGAGGTCCTTGCGGACCTTGTCGATCTCGGATTTCTGGATCGCCAGCGCACGCGAATCCCTCTCGACGCCGTCGCGCGTGAATACGCGCACGTCGATGACAGTGCCGTCCATGCCGGGCGGCACGCGCAGCGAGGTGTCCTTCACGTCGGAGGCCTTTTCGCCGAAGATCGCGCGCAGCAGCTTCTCCTCCGGCGTCAGCTGGGTCTCGCCCTTGGGCGTGACCTTGCCGACCAGGATGTCGCCGGCCTTGACCTCGGCGCCGATGAACACGATGCCGGCCTCGTCGAGCTTCGCGAGCGCCGAGTCGCCGACATTCGGGATATCCGCCGTGATCTCCTCGGGGCCCAGCTTGGTGTCGCGCGCGACGCAGGTCAGTTCCTCGATATGGATCGTCGTGAAGCGGTCCTCCTCGACGACGCGCTCCGAGATCAGGATCGAGTCCTCGAAGTTGTAGCCGTTCCACGGCATGAACGCGACCAGCATGTTCTGCCCGAGCGCCAGCTCGCCGAGGTGCGTCGACGGCCCGTCGGCCAGCACGTCGCTCCTCGCGATCGTGTCGCCGACATGGACCAGCGGCCGCTGGTTGATGCAGGTGTTCTGGTTCGAGCGCGTGTACTTGGTCAGGTTGTAGATATCGACGCCGGGCTCGCCGACGGTGACTTCGGCCTCGTTGACGCGCACGACGATGCGCGACGCGTCGACCGAGTCGACCGCGCCGCCGCGGCGTGCGATGACCGTGACGCCCGAATCGATTGCCACGGTCCGCTCGATGCCGGTGCCGACCAGCGGCGTCGACGAGCGCAGCGTCGGCACGGCCTGGCGCTGCATGTTGGAGCCCATCAGGGCGCGGTTTGCGTCGTCGTGCTCGAGGAACGGGATCAGCGCGGCCGCGACCGACACGATCTGGCGCGGCGACACGTCCATGTAATCGATGCGTTCCGCCGGCATCAGCGTGAATTCGTTCTGGTAGCGGCAGGACACCAGGTCGCCCTCGAACCGGCCCTTGGCGTCGAGCGGGGCATTGGCCTGGGCGATGACGAACTCGCTCTCCTCGATCGCCGAGAGGTAGTCGACTTCACCGGCCACGCGGCGCTCGCGCACGCGCCGGTACGGCGTCTCGAGGAAGCCGTACTTGTTGGTGCGCGCGTAGACGGCCAGCGAGTTGATCAATCCGATGTTCGGCCCTTCCGGCGTCTCGATCGGGCAGACGCGTCCGTAATGCGTCGGATGCACGTCGCGAACCTCGAACCCGGCCCGCTCGCGCTTGAGGCCGCCCTCGCCGAGCGCCGAGACGCGCCGCTTGTGCGTGATCTCGGACAGCGGGTTGTTCTGGTCCATGAACTGAGACAGCTGCGAGGAGCCGAAAAACTCCTTGACCGCCGCGGCCACCGGCTTCGCGTTGATCATGTCCTGCGGGTTGATGTCCTCGTTCTCGGCCAGCGTCAGACGCTCCTTGACCGCGCGCTCGACGCGCACCAGCCCGATGCGGAACGCGACCTCGGCCATCTCGCCGACGCATCGCACGCGGCGGTTGCCGAGGTGATCGATGTCGTCGACCTTGCCGTCGCCGTTCTTGATCGCGATCAGCGTGCGCAGCACGTCGATCACGTCCGACATCGCCGCGCCGTACTTCCCGAACAGCTTGCGCGCGACATCGTCCTTGCGCTGATCGGCGATCGTGCCGAAGTAGCGGCCGTCAAACAGGATCCCAGGCTCCTCGAGCCAGCGCTCGGCCTCGGCACCGGCGAGTCCCGGCGGGCACTCGCGAATGACGCGGCGGTTGAACTTCATGCGGCCGACCGCCGACAGGTCGTAGCGCTCGGAGTTGAAGAACAGGTTGTGGAACAGGTTCTCGGCCGCGTCCTTGGTCGGCGGCTCGCCCGGGCGCATCATCCGGTAAATCTCGATCAGCGCCTCCAGGCGCGTCGTCGTCGCGTCGATGCGCAAGGTGTCGGAAATGTACGGCCCGCGGTCGAGATCGTTGACGTAAAGCGTGCCGATCTCGGTCACGCCGGCCTTGACGAAGCGCTCGACCAGCGCTGCGTTCAGGACGTCGTTGGCCGTGGCCAGCACCTCGCCGGTCTCCTTGTCCACCACGTCATGGGCCAGGATCCTGCCTTCGAGATACGCGAGCGGCACGGCCAGGCGCTTGACGCCGGCTTCCTCGAGCTGGCGCACGTGGCGCGCAGTGATCCGGCGGCCCTCCTCGACGATGACCTTTCCGCCCGCGCTGATCTCGAACATCGCGGTCTCGCCGCGCAGGCGCTCCGGCACGAGCTCGAGCTCGGGACCCTTTTTCGTCAGGTGCACGACGTTCTTGTCGAAGAACAGGTTCAGGATCTCGGGGTTCGAGTAGCCGAGCGCGCGCAGCAGGATCGTCACCGGCAGCTTGCGGCGGCGGTCGATGCGCGCGAACACGCAGTCCTTCGCATCGAATTCGAAGTCGAGCCACGAGCCGCGGTACGGGATCACGCGCGCCTGGAACAGCAGCTTGCCGGAGCTATGCGTCTTGCCCTTGTCGTGGTCGAAGATGACGCCCGGGCTGCGGTGCAGCTGGGAGACGATGACGCGCTCGGTGCCATTGACGATGAAGGTGCCGTTCTCGGTCATCAGCGGCAGCTCGCCGAGGTAGACCTCCTGCACAATCGCGCGCTTGACGCGCGAGGCGCCCGGGGACTCCTTGTCCATCACGCGCAGCCGCAGCCGCACGCGCATCGGGGCCGCGTAGGTCAGGCCGCGCAGCTGGCACTCCTTGACGTCGAATACCGGCTCGCCGAGGTAGTAATAGACGTACTCGAGCGTCGCATGGCCCGAATAGCTCCGGATCGGGAACACGCTCTGGTACGCGGCGTGCAGCCCGGCGCGCTTCACGTGCTTGTCGATAATGGCCTTTTCCTGTTCCTCCGAAAGCAGGCGCCCGCCGGCGACCTGGCCGCCCTCGTGCGAGCGCAGCTCGGCGTGCAACGCGCGCGACTCGTCCAGCTGCAGGAACTGCGCATAGGACTCGGTCTGGATCGCAAGCAGCGGCGGCACCTCCAGAATTCCCTGGCGTTTGCCAAAGTTCTTCCGGATGCGCTTCTTTTCGGTGAACGTGTAAGCCATCGGGGTCACCCTATTCATGAATGAGCAAAACCGGCGCACCGGCCAGCAGCGCGCAGCCCACCCTCTTGCGGGGGCAGGCTCTCGTG
>CAYZDW010000269.1:0-5827 GCA_964477175.1 uncultured Steroidobacteraceae bacterium
TCGGGGCCTGGTCCTCGGTGCCGCCCTGCTCGATGGCGGCACGGATCATTTTGGTCGCGGCAGCATCGCCGTGGCGCAGCGCGTGGATCAAAGGCAGCGTCGGCTTGCCCTCGGCGAGGTCGTCGCCGACGTTCTTGCCGAGTTCCGCCTCGTCGCCACGGTAGTCGAGTGCATCGTCGATGAGCTGGAAAGCGATGCCCAGATGCTTGCCGTAACGCGCGAGCGCCGCCTCGACGGCGGGTGGCGCGCGGGCGACGATCGCCGCGATCTGCGCGCCCGCCTCGAACAGCCGCGCGGTCTTTCGATAGATCACCTCGAGATAGCGGATCTCCGTCGTGTCCGGGTCGCCCGAGTTCATGAGCTGCAGCACTTCACCGGCCGCGATCGTGTTGGTCGCGTCGGCCATCACGCGGATCACGGCGGGAGAGTCGAGCGCCGCCATCATCTGGAAAGCGCGCGAGTACAGGAAATCGCCGACCAGCACGGAGGCGGGGTTGCCGAAGATCTCGTTGGCCGTGTCGCGGCCACGGCGCTTGGCGGAGTCGTCGACGACGTCGTCGTGCAGCAGGGTCGCCGTGTGGATGAATTCGATCAGCGCGGCCGCAGGTATGTGGGCCGAGTTCGCGGCGCCGGCTGCGCGCGCGGCCAGCACGACCAGGAGCGGCCGCCGGCGCTTGCCACCGGCGCCGACGATGTAATCACCGACCTGGCTCACGAGAGCTACGTCGCTCGCGAGCTGGCGGCGGATCTCCAGGTCGACCGCGGCGAGGTCGGCTGCGACCGGGGCTCGTATGTCCTTGAGTTGCATGGTTTCCTGGCGGCCGGGCAGGGCTCGCGCATCCTAGCGGCAAACGCGGCTGCGGGAAATGCGGGATTCTGCGGTCCGGTTTGACCGGGCCCCCCTTGCTCACTACAATTGCCGGCTCATTTTTGGAGTCCAGTCAATCATGTACGCCGTCATTGCCACCGGGGGCAAGCAGTACCGGGTGAGCGAGGGCACCATCGTGCGCGTCGAGAAGCTCGACGCCGACGCGGGCGCCACGGTCGAGTTCAACCAGGTCCTCTTGGTCGGCGAGGGCGCGGATGTCGCGGTCGGCACTCCTTATGTCACGGGCGCAAGAGTCATGGCGACAGTCCAGGCGCACGGCAAGGCCGACAAGGTCGGCATCACCAAGTTCCGGCGCCGCAAGCATTACCTGCGCCAGAAGGGCCACCGCCAGCCGTACACCGAGATCAAGGTGACCGGCATCACGGCGGCCTGAGCGCTGCGGGAGAGCGAGATGGCACACAAGAAAGCGGGCGGCAGTACCAAGAACGGCCGCGAGTCCCAGTCCAAGCGCCTGGGCGTCAAGAAGTTCGGCGGCGAGCACGTGCTGGCCGGCAATATCCTGGTGCGCCAGCGCGGCACGCCTTACCGGGCCGGCGAAAACGTCGGTATCGGTACCGATCACACGCTGTTCGCAAGGGTCACCGGCCACGTGCAGTTCCGCAAGAAAGGCGCCGAACAGCGCACCTTCGTCAGCGTACTGGCGGAGTAAGCCGGGATCGCAAGGATCGAGCAAAGACCCCGGCCTGGCCGGGGTTTTTCATTGGGGCGACAGCCGACATGAAGTTCGTCGATGAAGCAATCGTGAAGGTGCTGGCCGGCCACGGCGGGCGTGGAGCGGTCAGCTTTCGTCGCGAAAAGTTCGTGCCATTCGGCGGACCCGACGGCGGCGACGGCGGCCTGGGCGGCAGCGTGTACCTGCGCGCGCAGGAGGGCATCAATACGCTTGTGGACTACCGCATCCGACGCACCTTCCGCGCGCAGAACGGCGAGCCGGGCGGTGGCCAGGACTGCTCGGGCAAGGGTGGCGAGGACCTTTATGTCCCGATGCCCGTCGGCACCGTCGTTTTCGACGACGACACCTCCGAAACCCTGGGCGACCTGTCGGCTGCCGGCCAGACTTTGCTGGTTGCAAAGGGTGGCAAGGGCGGCTGGGGCAACCAACGCTACAAGAGTTCCGTCAACCGCACGCCGCGGCAGAACACGCCGGGCCTGCCGGGCGAGAGCCGTTCGCTGCGGGTCGAGCTGCGCCTGCTGGCCGATGTCGGGCTGCTGGGCCTGCCGAACGCCGGCAAGTCCACGCTGATCCGCGCGGTTTCGGCGGCAAGGCCCAGGGTCGCGGACTATCCCTTCACCACGCTGTATCCGCAGCTCGGCGTGGTCGCGGTCGGGCCACTCAGGAGCTTCGTGATGGCCGACATACCCGGGCTGATCGAAGGCGCCGCGGAGGGCGCCGGCCTCGGGATCCGCTTTCTGAAGCACCTCCAACGCACGCGGATCCTGCTGCATCTTGTGGACATCGCGCCGCCGGATCCCGATGCGGATCCGGTCGCGGGCGCAAGGGCGATCGTGGGCGAGCTCAAGAAATTCAGCGCGGAGCTTGCAAAAAAGGACCGCTGGCTCGTGCTCAACAAGATCGACCTGTTGCCACCCGATGAATGCGAGCAGCGCTGCCGGGAAATCGTCCGGCGGCTGCGCTTCAAAGGCCTGGTGTTCCGGATCTCGGGAGTCACTGGCACGGGAACCCGGCAGCTGTGCCAGGCCATCATGAATCACCTGGACCAGCATCCGGTCGCTGCCACCGGCTGAATCGGGACGGTTCGCCCGGCCACAAAAAAGCCGGTCTGGGACCGGCTTTTTCATTCGTCTCGTGAACGGCCCTACTTGCCGGGGAGCGCCTTGGCCTGGCGGGCCAGGCGGCTCTTGTGTCGGGCCGCCTTGTTGCGATGGATCAGGCCTTTGCGCGCCATGGCGTCGATGATCGGCGTCGCGCTCTTGAGCGCCGCGGTGGCCTCGGCCTTGTTGCCGGTCTGGATCGCGGCGACGACCTTGCGGACCGCACTGCGTGCCTTCGAGCGCTGCGTGACATTCTGGGCGCGGCGCACGATTGACTGGTGGGCCCGCTTTTCCGCTGACTTGGTGTTGGCCATAAGGGCGCGCATTGTCCGGATGCGGGGGCGGGTTGTCAACGCGGTATAGTGCCCGGCCAATGAGTCGCGGTTTCCTGCGCAGCACCACGGTCGTCGGTTCGATGACGCTGCTGTCGCGCGTCTCGGGCCTTGCGCGCGACATGGTCTACTCACAGGCCTTCGGCGCGGGGACACTGATGGACGCCTTTCTCGTGGCGTTCAAAATCCCCAACTTCCTGCGACGGTTGACCGCCGAAGGCGCTTTCTCGCAGGCCTTCGTGCCGGTCATCACCGAATACCGGGTGCGTCGGGAGCACGCCGAGGTGCGCGACCTCGTCGCCGGTGTCGCCGGCACGCTGGGTGTGGCGCTGTTCGTCATCACTGCCATCGGCGTGATCGCGGCGCCGGTACTCGTGTTCATGTTTGCACCGGGATTCCGTGCCGACGGCGTGCGCTTCGACCTCGCGGTCGAGATGCTGCACTTCACCTTCCCGTACCTGTTCTTCATCTCGCTGGTTGCGCTTTGCAGTGGCGTGCTGAACAGTTACGGCCGCTTTGGCCTGCCGGCCTTCACGCCGGTGCTGCTCAACGCCGTGATGATCGTGTTCGCGGCATTCATCGCGCCGCACTTTGACCGGCCAGGCCTTGTACTCGCGATGGGCGTGTTCGTCGCGGGGCTCGTGCAACTCTGCGCGCAGCTTCCGGCGATGCACAAGCTGGGCCTGCTGCCGAAGCCGCGCTGGGACTGGCCACACGAGGGGGTGCGGCGCATTGCACGACTGATGCTGCCGGGCATCTTCGGGTCCTCGGTCGCGCAGATCTCGATGTTGCTCGATACCCTGATCGCTTCGTTCCTGATGACCGGCAGCATCGCGTGGATGTATTACGCCGATCGGCTGGTCGAGTTCCCGATGGGCGTGTTCTCGATCGCACTCGCCACCGTGATCCTGCCGGGCCTGTCTTCGCACCACGCCAACCAGTCGCCTGAGCGATTCGCGGCGACGCTGGATTGGGCGCTGCGCATGACGATCGTCATTGTGACGCCGGCCGCGATCGGGCTGCTGATGCTGGCCGGTCCACTGATGGCGTCGTTCTTCGGCTACGGCGAGTTCAATGCGCGCGACGTATTGATGTCGGGCTATGCGCTGATGGCCTATTCGCTGGGTCTGATGGGCTTCTCGCTCGTGAAGGTGCTGGCGCCAGGCTATTTCGCGCGCCAGGACACCAAGACGCCGGTCAAGGTCGGCATCATCGCTTTGTCCATCAACATGGCGTTCAACCTGGCGGTCGTCGTGCCGGCGTACCTGAACGGATTTCCGGTGCCACATGCGCTGCTGGCGCTATCCACCGGGCTGTCGGCGCTCATCAATGCGACGCTTCTGTATCGCGGGCTGCGCCGCCAGGGCGTTTACAAGCCTTCCGCGCAATGGCGGCGGCTCCTGCCCCAGGTCGGTTTTGCGAGCGTCGCGATGGGGGGATTCCTCTGGTGGGCCTCGGGCGACTGGTCCGCGTGGACAGGGTGGCGGGCGTCCGAAAGGGCGCTGCTCCTCGCGCTGTGTGTCGGTGGCGGCGCCGGGGTCTATTTCCTCGCCCTGTGGCTCGCCGGTACGCGCCCGCGTGACCTGAAATCACTATAATTCAGGCTGGTTCCTGCCGGCGCTCCCTGTCGATGCTCATCACCCGCGGTTTCGAGCCCCTCCGAGCCGCAAACCGCGGATGCGTGGTGACGATCGGCAGTTTCGACGGACTGCATCTCGGCCACCAGGCGATCCTGACCGTGCTGGCGCGGCGCAGCCGCGAGGCGCGAGTGCCAGCCGCGGTGCTGACCTTCGAGCCACATCCGCGCGAGTACTTCGCGCCGCAGTCAGCCCCGGCGCGGCTGATGCGCCTGCGGGACAAGGCAGAGTTGCTCGCGGCCATGGGCGTCGGCGAGCTGCGCGTTCTGCGTTTCGATGCAGTTTTGAGCGGATGGGATGGTGCGACATTCATCGAGCGGATATTGGACCGTGCACTTGGAGCGAAGCGGGTCGTGATCGGCGAGGGATTCCGTTACGGACGCGCGCGTAGTGGCGACCTGGAACAGCTGCGCCATGAGGGTGCGCGGCGCGGGTTCGAAGTGGACGAGGTGCCGCCACATGAAATCGCAGGCCAACGCGTCAGCTCGACACGCCTGCGGGAAGCGCTCGCGGCGGGGCGGCTCGACGACGCGAGGACGCTGTTGGGTCGTGACTATCGCATCAGCGGGCGCGTGATCGAGGGGCCACGATTGGGCAGAGAGCTCGGCTTTCCGACCGCCAACATCCGGCTGCACCGAAAGATATCGCCGGTTGCCGGGATCTTCGCCGTGCGCGTGTCGGGTGCAGGCCCCGACCGGCTGCCAGGCGTCGCCTCGGTTGGCACGCGGCCCACGGTGGGCGGCGGCGAGATGCTATTGGAGGTTCATCTGTTCGACTTCGACGGCGATCTCTACCGGCGACGGCTGGCGGTGGATTTCATCGCAAGGCTGCGCGACGAAGTGCATTATCCAGATCTCGCGACGATGACCGCGCAGATGCATAGTGACGCGCGCCAGGCACGCGAACTGCTCGGCGCAAGAGGATAGACGTGGACTACAAGACGACGATCAACCTGCCGAGCACCGACTTCCCGATGAAGGCGGATCTCGCGCGCCGCGAGCCGGAATTGGTCGAGGCCTGGCAGCGCGACGACATCTACGGAAAACTGCGTCGCAAGGCGGCCGGGTTTCCGAAGTTCGTACTGCTGGACGGTCCGCCCTATGCGAATGGCGTGATCCACATCGGCCACGCGGTCAACAAGATCCTCAAGGACATCATCGTCAAGTCGCGCTCGCTCGACGGCTACGACTCGCCCT
>CAYZDW010000270.1:0-5714 GCA_964477175.1 uncultured Steroidobacteraceae bacterium
GCATCGCGACGTGGCGACCCATCGGCGCCAGGTTCGATTGCGTGATGCTCGGGAATCGCAGTTCGATGACCGGCTCCTCCGAGCAGCGTCCGTACTTGCTCGCGTCGAAGGCACGCTCGACATAGCGAATGGAGGGCGCGATCACGACCGTACCTGCAGGCGCCGTGGCCAGGCCCGGAATCGCAGGCAGGCCGTCGAGCGCCAGCATGACGATACTGCTGACCCCTCGGTATCGGATGTTGCGCACCGCCGCGATGAACTCGGGATCGAGATGCGCCGGGTCCAGCAACTCGAGCAGGCTGCGGTGAGGATCGAGGCTAGAGACGACAGTGCGAGACAGGATTTCCTCGCCCGAAGCCAGCGCAACACCCGCGATCACGTCCTCCCGCACGATCAGCTGCCGGACTTCGGCTCTCGTCTCGATCGTGACTCCGGCTGCGCGGGCCCGATCGGCCAATGCGGCGATGAGCGCTGCGCCGCCGGTCTGCAACCGCAGCCGATCGCCGAACACGCCCGGCTCCGCGCCGACATGTCGGTGCAGGAAGTTCAGTGCCGTCCCGCCCGAGACCGGGCCCTGGCACAAGTCCGCGACTCCTTGCGCCGCCAGGGCCCCCTTGAGTCGGTCCGACTCGAACCAGTCGTCCAGCATGTCGGCCAGTGAGATGGGCAGGGCGTGCAGGAGCTCGACCATGTTCGTCCTGCCGAGGCCGCGAAACCTGCGGCCCAGCTTCAGGAGCGCGAGATAGTCATCGAGTCCGGTGGCCTCGAGCTGCGGCGGCGCCATGCGATAGAGCTCGGCCAGGAATCCCGCTAGCGCCTGCATGCGCGCGGCGAATGCAAGCCAGGCTGCGGCGTCCTTCGTCGAATGGCGCTTCAATCCTTCGACGGTGGCCGCGATCGAGCGGCGCAGCTGTAGTGGCTCGCCTTCTCCCAGTGAAACCACCACGGGATCGGGAGCGATGGCGGCGGGCAGGACCGCGCCGGTCGCGCGCAGGACGGCATCATCGACATGACCCAGGTCGGCCGCGAGCGGCGCCGCGCGGAAGCCGGGTGCGAACTCGATCGTGCGCAAGGTGCCGCCGAGTTCGGCCTCAGCCTCGAAGAGCAACACGGTCGAACCCGAGCGCGCGAGCACGGTTGCGGCGACCAGGCCGTCCGCGCCACCGCCGATCACGATGCTGTCGAATACCCTCGTCATGCGTCCGCCAGGATCCGCTCTGCCGCGAGTCGCCCCGCCGCGCCCATGACACCGCCGCCCGGATGCGTGGACGATCCGCACTGGTAATAGCCGCGAATCGGCGTGCGGTAGCTCGCCCAGCGCGCCGCGGGCCGCAGGAAGAAGAGCTGCTGCAGCGCGAGTTCGCCTTGGAAGATGTTGCCTTCGGAAAGCCCGAGCGTCTGCTCGATGTCGGCCGGCGTCAGCACCTGCCGGTGCAGGATCGCGGATTTCAGATTGGGCGCGTATTCGGAGAGCGTGTCGATGACCGCGTCGCCGAAGGCCTCGCGCTTCGCGTCGGTCCAGCCGCCGTTGATGTGATACGGCACGTACTGCACGAAGATGCTCGCGACATGCTTGCCGGGCGGCGCCATGCCGGGATCGATCATCGAGGGGAACACGATGTCCATGTAGGGGCGCCGCGAGAATTCGCCGTACTTGGCGTCGTCGTAGGCGCGCTCAAGGTAATCGACGCTCGGGCTGATCGAGAACGCGCCGCGATGCTGCGGCCCGATGCCAGGCATGCAGCTGAAGTTCGGCAAGTCTGAGAGCGCCAGATTGACCTTGCCGGAGGAGCCACGGAACCGGAACCGGCGCACCTGCTCGAGGAGTTCATCGGGCAGCTCGCGGCTTTCAACGAGATCGAGAAAGGTGCGGCGCGCATCGAGCCCGGAGACGACGATCGGCGCCCTGAATTCCTCGCCGCTTTCCAGCACGACTCCCGTCGCGCGCCCGCTCCGGACCAGCACCTGCTTGACCGGCGCCTCGGTGCGCAGCACCGCGCCGTGGGAGCGCGCGGCTGCCGCGATCGCATTGCTGATCGTCCCGTTGCCACCCTTGCAGAAGCCCCAGGCCCGGAACGCGCCGTCGATCTCGCCCATGTAGTGATGCAAGAGCACATAGGCTGAACCAGGCGAACGCGGGCCCATGAAGGTCCCGATGATGCCGCTCGCGGCCTTGGTCGCCTTTAGCGGGCCGAACTCGAACCACTCGTCGAGATAGTCGGCCGCGCTCATGGTCATGAGCTTGTAGAGCGCATGGAATTTCTCGGCGCCCAGCGAGCGCAGGTAACCGCCGAGCTTGAGCAGGCCCTTCAGGTCGCCCGGCGCGAGCGAGGTCGGGTCTGGCGGGATCATGCCGAGGAACGGCTTGACCGCGCGCGCCATGTGGTGCATCAGCCGCCCGAACTCGATCATCGTGTCGGCGTCCATCGGCGAATGGCGGTAGATCTCGCGCCGCGTGAGATCCGCGTCGCCCCACATCGCGAAATAGTCGCCGTTCGACAGTGGCGTGACGGTGCTTTCGAGCGGCAGGATCTGCATACCATGCCGCGGTAGGTCGAGATCGCGGATGATCTCGGGCCTGAGCAGGCTCACGACATAGGAGAAGACCGAGAAGGTGAAGCCCGGGAATATCTGCTCGCTGACCGCGGCGCCGCCGAGCAAGTGGCGGCGCTCCAGCACGAGTACCTTCTTGCCGGCGCGCGCGAGATAGGCGGCATTGACGAGCCCGTTATGGCCGCCGCCGATGACGATCGCGTCGTACTGGTTCGTCATCTCAGGTCTTTTTGCGCGGCGGGTCGAAGAACGGCAGCTTGCGCACATGCGCATCCGCCAGCCGGCGCTGATGCTCGACCGTGATTTCGATCTGCACCCGCGTGTCGGGCGCGAAATGCGGCGCCTGTACGTGGGCGAGCGCCAGGTACTTCTTCAGGAGCGGCGACCAGCAACCGCTCGAGGCGTAGCCGACCTGCTTGCCCTCGCGATAGAGCGGAATGCTCATGCGCCAGGGAGCGCAGGGCAAAGCGGGCGCGAGATCGTGCTTTGTGTAAAGCGACTCCATCGAGTCCCAGGCGATCTCGATGCCGACGAAGCGCCACAGCGGCCCCCTCGCCTTCTCCGCAGCGAGCGCCTGGCGGCCGTTGTACGGCCCCTTGTCGAAGCTGACCGTCCAGTCCAGTGACAACTCGAAGGGCGAGGATTTCTGCGGCTCGATCATCGCGCGATGCGAGGAGTGATAATCCACATCAAGCATCACGAGCCCCGCCTCGATGCGCGCGACGTCGAGTGCCCAGATGCCGGCGGGCGTCAGGCCGTAGTCCTTGCCGACCGCGATGAGCGCATCCCAGACCGTGAGTGCGTGCTCGGCCGGAATCCAGAGTTCATAGCCCAGGTCACCCGTGTAACCGGTGCGCGAGACCTGGATGTCGACGCCGGCGATGCGGTTGTCCATGACGCGGAAGTACTTGAGTCCGTCGACGGGTTGCTCGGCGGCGGCATTCAGGATCGCGCGCGAAAGCGGCCCCTGCAAGGCGAGCGCGCCCAGACTGTCGCCGATGTCCTTGATCTCGACCTCGAGACCGAAGGCATTGCGGTGCAGCCAACGGAAGTTCGGTTCCGCCGACGTCAGACGGAACACATTCTCGCCGAGCCGGCTGATCGTGCCGTCGTCGATGACCTTGCCCTTTGCGTCGCACCAGGTCGTGTACTGCACCTGCCCGACCTGGGTCTTGACGACATTGCGTGTGACCATTCGGTCGAGCAACCGTGCTGCGTCGCGCCCTGTGATCAGGTATTTGTGCAGCGGCGAGACGTCGAAAAGCGCCGCGGCATTCCGGATCGCGGCGTATTCGCGGTCATGTGTCCAGTCGTAGGCGCTCGCGACCGCATAGCCCGACCAGCGGCGCCAGGTCTGGCCCTGGATCAACGGCGCCGTGCGCGCGTGAAAAGGCGTGGTCTTCAGGCTGTGCAGCGGCGTCATCGGCGGATCGCGGTCAATTGACCGGCCGCGCGGCGCGCGCGGTGCTCCAGCCCCTGGTGGGCGTCTCGCGCAGCCGGCATTCCGGTATCAAGTCGCGCATGCGCCGGCCGAAAGCGCGCAGGCAGACCTCGCCCACGCTGAGCGGCCCGACCGTGTAGCTGCTCGAACCCATGCCGGACTGCACGCGTTCGATCAGCGCCTTGTCCTCGAGATTGACGCGGCGATTGACGCGCCAGTTGAGATATCGCGCGGCGCGCATCTCGCGGCGGCTGTCCGGATGCACGTAGGCGATCTCGCGGATCATTGTCTCGGTCGGCGAGACCGGCAGGAACTGCATGAAGTCGATCTGGTCCGGGTAGATGTCGAACGCGACGTTGGGCCAGAGCTTGAAATAGGTCCACAGGCGCTGCCGCTCGGGCGGCAGGTGGTCCACTTTCGGCAGCAACTTCTGGTACAGCCGCTCGGACCACTGCCTGGACGGCGCATCGCGCAAAACGCCCCACATCTTGTCGATCCAGGACTTGGCCTCGATACCGTAACTCTGGCCAAAGAGCCGCGTGAGACCCGGATGCGCGACCGTGATATGCAGCCCGTCCGAATAGTTGTCAGCCACGTTCTTCCAGTTCACCGCGCGCTGCCGCAGCGTCACCCGGCCCTGCGGCACGAGTTCCTCGAAGCGATACGCGGCCATCTCCTCGGCGTACGGCGCCGCCATCTCGCGCACGCTCGGCAGGCCCTGCGCAAAGCGCACGAAGATGAAACCCATGAAGATTTCCTGCTCGAGCGGCGCGAGTCCGTGGCGCGCCGTGTCGAGCCCTGGGAAGGCGTCGCGCTGTGGCACGCCGACCAGGCGGCCGTCGGTCGAGTAGGTCCAGGCGTGGTACTTGCAGACGATGCGCCCGCCACAATGGCCCTTCCCGTCGTCCAGCAGTCGCGAGGCGCGGTGGCGGCATACATTATGGAAGGAGCGGATCTGGCCATCCTCGCCGCGCACGGCGAAAACGGACTCGCCCAGGAAATCGAAGGTGTGATAGTCGCCAGGCTTGGGGATGTCATTCACATGGCAGACGAGTTGCCAGGCGCTGCGGAAAATCGTCTGCTGCTCGAGTTCGAAGAACTCCGGATCGCGGTAGATCCAGGCGGGCAGGCTGTGGCTGTCTTCGTCCGCGAGGGACGCAGTCGGCGGACTACCGGGGTCGATACGAGCATTCATGTTGTTGAACGATCGTACAGGAGCGGATCGGGCGCGGTCAAACCGAAGCGACGGATCGGCGGATCTCGAAGCAGTGATGAATGCGCTGGTCGCGCTCGAAATCGCGCGGGATCGTTGCGCGCGTGATGTTGGTGACGGAGAGGTCCGATAGCGCTTCCGCATCCAACTGGAACCTGCGGAAGTTGGTCGAGAACAGCAGCAAGCCACCCGGCGCGAGGCGCGTGAGTGTCGAGCGGATCAGTACTACATGGTCGCGTTGCACGTCGAACTCGCGCTGCATGCGCTTGGAGTTCGAGAAAGTCGGCGGATCCAGGAAGATCAGGTCGTAGCGCTCGCCGTCGTCCTCCGCGAGCCACTGAAGGCAGTCGGCCTGCACGTAGCGGTGGGCCTCGCCGCGATAGCCGTTGATCTCCATGGTGCTGCGCGCCCAGTCAAGATACGTGCGCGACATGTCGACACTCGTCGTCGCGCGCGCGCCGCCGGCTGCGGCGTGCACGGTCGCCGCTCCTGTGTAGCAGAACAGAT
>CAYZDW010000271.1:0-3637 GCA_964477175.1 uncultured Steroidobacteraceae bacterium
GCCTGCGGCAAGCGCATCCCGGTGATCGGCGGGCGCACGCGCATCGTCATCTTCACCTGCCTCGGCCAGAAACTGCCGGCCGGGCATTTCGGCATCGCGACCCAGGGTTTCCCGCAGCTGGTGCGCGTGAGCCCGACCGTGGTCACGCCGGATACGTCGCGCATCTTCCCGGAGCGCGCGCCGGTGCTGTGCCAGGTGCGCATGGTCAACGAGCTGCCGTTGATCCCGGACCTCGAGCGCCTCGAGGAAATGATCGCGGACGAAACGACGGTAACCGCGGCCTGATCAGCCCAATACGAGCTCCGGCGCGAGCCGGCGCAGAGCCTCTGGTTCGAGACGCAGAGCGCCCGTCGGAGTCGAGGCGATGATCCCCCGCTCAATGAGCGCCGACAGGGCGAGTGGCCGCGCCAGCCGCCCGAGCCAGTGCAGGTCCATGACCGACACGGGCCCCGCATCCAGCATCTCGCGCTGGCGGGTCATGGAGGCGCCGTCGCGTCCGGCGGTCAATGCCAGCAGCTCGCGGAGGCTCCGCGAATGCTCGACGCGGGTAACGCGCGCCGCGGCCGTGATCGACGCCGAGCGGATCCGGTCGGCCGCGCGCTGGTGGAACAAGAGCAGCAGATCCCCGTCATCCGGCTCGCGCGCCGATGTCGTGCGCAGCAGTTGCTTGCGGATCGGGCTGCCGAGCGTATGCGCGGCAGTGTCTGGGCAGAAAAGCTCGGTCTGAGTGGCGCCCGCGAGTTCCGGCACCAGGCGATCGTGACTCGCGGCATCGAGGGGCAGCAGCCAGGCCTGATCCTGAGACCCGGGCCGGGCCGCTGCCTCGTCCGTCGCGTGGCAGAAGATCTCGCGTCCGTGCCGATCGCGGCCACGGCGCTCGAACCCGAGCTGATCCAGCAGCAGCAGCGCATGATCCTGGTGCGGCGGCACGAGTGCCGTCAGCGCGAGACGCAGACGCCTGGCCGTCGTGAGCGCCGCCGCGACGACCGGTTCCAGGGCCCGGTAACCACGCGCCGTGTCGGCGCTTGCGAGCGCGGCCAGCGACAGGCCGCCGTCGTCCGGGACCAGCAGGCCGAGCGCGACCGGCGCGCCACCATCGCTCGCAACCAGCAGGCGGCTGCCCGCCGTCTCGAGTCGCGGCCGGAGATACGGATCGAAGGGCTCGCAATCTTCCGCGAGCATGCGCGCGAGCGCCGGGTCGGCAAGCGCCGCAGGCAGCTCGGCCTCGGCGACCAGTAGTTCGCGCGGCCGTCCCGCGAGCGCATCGAGCCAGGCGAGCGCGTCCCAGGGCGTGACGACGCGGGCGCCGAGGCCTGCGCGCTTCGCGAGCCGGTGCAGGCGCCCGTCATCGGCGATCAAGAAGTCCGCGCGGCGCGCATGCAGCCCGCCCAGCAGTCTCAGATCGGCCTGGTCGAGTTCGCTGCGCGCCGGCACGAAGCGCGCGGTAAGGTCGCGCGCGCTCGGCAGCGGCAGTTCGGGGATCCGTCGTAACGGCTCGAAACGCGTGAGGTCCACGCCGCTCCGCAGCACGTCCGGGTCGGTGGCCGCCTCGGTCCAGCTTCGCTCCTCGACGCAGAGCGCGAGCCCGAGCGCGGCAGAGCGCGCCGCAATCGCAACGAGCGTGTGCGCGATCGGCTCCGTGCCCGGGCCGATGCACAGGTAGGGATCCAGCAACAGGCGCAGGCCGCGGTCCGCGGGCGCGGTGCGCCCGCGCGTCAGCTTTTTTGCTTCTATCACTATTTATCGCCGCTGCTGCATGTTAATCAGTCCACGCGGTCCGGCGCCAGCCCGTCGTGACGCTCAACGAAGATCGCCGGCGGATGCTTGCAGCAGTGCAAGCGCGGCGAGCGCCGCGGTTTCGGTGCGCAGCACCCGGGGACCGATGGAGCAGCCGCGATAACCGGCGCTTGCGGCCGATTTCCGTTCGCCGTCGTCAAGCCCGCCCTCCGGGCCGATCAGGAGTTCGATGGCAACGGCGCCTGCGGCGGCGGAGGTAAGCGACTCAGCCGCGTCCACGGCGAGTTGCAGCCGACGGACCGATTCCGGCGCGAGCCGCGCGAGCCATTCCAGCAGCGCTAGCGGCGCGGCGATAGCGGGAATCCGCGCGCGGCCGCACTGCTCGCAGGCGGCGATCACGATGCCGCGCCAGTGCAAGAGCTTGCGTGCCGTGGCCTCGGCATCGAGCCGCACGATGCTGCGCGCGGTCACGACGGGCTGGATGGCGGCGACACCGAGTTCGGTCGCTTTCTGCACGATCAGGTCCATGCGCTCGGCGCGTGCGATACCCTGCACGAGCGTGAGCGCGAGCGGCGACTCCGGCCGCGCTGGCAGGCGGTCCAGGACCTCGATCTCGACCCTGGAGCCGCGGAGCGCCGCGATCCGCGTCGGATAATCGCTGCCGTCGCCGTTGAAGACGGTCACCGGGTCGCCGGCGCCGAGCCGTAGCACGCGCGTGATGTGGGCAGCCGCCGTGTCGCCGGCCTCGATGCGCGCACCGGGTGCGAGCGCCGCCTCAACGAATACCCGGATCAGGCGCATGCCGCATCCACCGCGCTGCGCGCGACGCCCGCCAGCCAGTCAATCTGCTCCGGCTCGATGACATAGGGCGGCATCAGGTAGATCACATTGCCCAACGGGCGCAACAATGCGCCCTGCGACAACGCGTATTCGTAGGCTTTCAGTCCACGGCGCTCGCGCCAGTCGTAGCGCTCGCCGCTCGCCCTGTCCTTGACCGTCTCGATCGCGAGGATCATGCCGGTCTGGCGGACTTCGGCGACATGCGGATGATCGGCGAAGTCCGTCGTTGCCTCCGCCATGCGGCGGGCAAGCACCTTGTTTCGCACGATCACATCGTCCTCGGCGAAGATCACGAGTGTGGCGAGCGCCGCGGCGCAGGCGAGCGGATTGCCCGTGTAGCTGTGCGAATGCAGAAAGGCTTTGAGGCGCACGTAGTCGTCGTAGAACGCCTGGTAGATCGCCTCGGTCGTGACGACAACCGACAGCGGCAGGTAACCGCCGGTCAGGCCCTTGGACAGGCAGATGAGATCCGGCCGGATGCCGGCCTGTTCGCAGGCGAACATCGTGCCGCTTCGCCCAAAGCCGACGGCGATCTCATCCGCGATCAGCAGCACGCCATGGCGATCGCAAGCCTCGCGCAGCAGCGAGAGATACACCGGGTGATACATGCGCATGGAGCCAGCACATTGCACCAGGGGCTCCACGATGACCGCCGCGACGTCATCCGCATGCTCGGCGAGAGCCTGTTCCATGGCGGCGAACATTCGCCGGCTATGCGTCTCCCAGTCGCAGCCGGGCTCGCGCAGGTGGCAGTCCGGCGAAGGCACGGTGATGACGTCCATCAGGAGCGGCTGGTACACCTTCTTGTATAGTTCCACGTCGCCGACAGCGAGCGCGCCCAGCGTCTCCCCGTGATAGCTGTTGGAAAGGGTGATGAATCGCCGCTTGCGCGGCCGGCCGACGTTTTGCCAGTAGTGGAAGCTCATCTTGACGGCGACCTCGACGGCCGCCGAGCCATTGTCCGCGTAGAAGCAGCGCGTGAGTCCCGCAGGCAGGATGCGGACCAGGCGTTCCGAAAGTTCCAGCACCGGCTCATGCGTGAATCCAGCGAGCATGACGT
>CAYZDW010000272.1:0-3011 GCA_964477175.1 uncultured Steroidobacteraceae bacterium
TCTGTCATCACTGCGGATGCGGATCCGCGTGGGAGAGTGGTCCGTCAGTATCTGCCATTCTGGGCCGGCGGCATTCCGAGCGGCTATTGGCAGTTCGACTACGACTCGCTCGACCGGCTTGCGACCGCGTCGCTGCGCGCAGCGAGCGGCGCGCCCGACCGGGCAATCGCGCTCCGCTACGACGGGCTCGCGGTCACGCAAATGGATCCGCTCGGCCGCGCGACAACCGAGACGCGCACGGCCTGGGGCGATCTCGTGCGGGTCACGGATGCGGCTGGTGGCAATACTCAATATGAGTACGACGCTTTTGGCCGGCTGTTGCTGGTTCGTGACGCGCTCGCCAACACGCTCGGCACGATCACCTACAACGCGCGCGGCATGAAGCTCGCGCAGACCGACATGGACCTGGGCGCTTGGACCTACACGAGCAACGCTCTCGGCGAAATCGTCTCGCTGCGCGACGCGAAATCGCAGGTCGCGAGTTTCACTTACGATGAGCTCGGCCGCCTGATCAGCCGCAGCGCGCCCGAGGGCACGAGCAGCTGGACCTGGGGTGGATCGGCCGCGAACCGCAACATCGGCCGGCTCGCAGGCCTTGCGGGACCCGGCTACTCGGAAAGTCTCGCCTACGATGCCTATGGCCGGCCGGCGACGCGCACGATCACCTCGGATGCGACCTATCGCTACGACTATACGTACAACGGCCTCGGGCTGTTGGATTCGCTGACCTATCCCGTCACGGGTTCGGGCAGCCGCTTCAAGGTCGGCTACGAATACGAGTCCGGCCAACTCGTCCGGATCAAAGACGTCAATGCGCCGGCAAACTCATTCTGGCGGCTCAACACCCAGGACGCGACCGGCAACGTCATCGACGAGACGCTAGGCGCGGCGATCCGCGTCATCACGGGTTTCCATCCGATCAGCGGCGCGATGGACTATCGCCAGGCCGGCGCGGGCGGGGGCAGTGCGATCCAGAACCTCGCCTATGACTGGGACACGAACGACAACCTGATCCGGCGAGAGGACCAGAACCAAGGGCTGACCGAGGAATTCCGCTACGACGCGCTCGACCGGCTCGACGATTCACGGCGCAATGGCGCAATCAACCTCGATCTCGCCTACGATCTGATCGGCAACATCAGCTGGAAGTCCGACGTCTGCCCGACGGCGGCGCCCTGCTATACCTATCACGCAAGCCGCAAGCACGCCGTCA
Source organism: uncultured Steroidobacteraceae bacterium (assembly GCA_964477175.1). Taxonomy (GTDB): domain Bacteria; phylum Pseudomonadota; class Gammaproteobacteria; order Steroidobacterales; family Steroidobacteraceae; genus SCUD01. The sequence continues at coordinate 1,214 of CAYZDW010000272.1, forward strand.
CCGCCGCCGGCAGCCAGACCTACGGCTACGACGCGAACGGCAACATGACGAGTCGCGCCAGCGCGTCCATCAGCTGGACCAGCGACAACCTGCCGAACACGATCGCGCACACGAACGGCAACAGCAGCCAGTTCTGGCACGGGCCCGCGGGCAATCGCTGGAAGCAACTCGCGAACCACGCCGGCACGACGGAAACGACGGTCTACGCCGGCGAGCTGATGGAAAAGGTGACGCGCGCGGGCGTGACCGCCTGGCGGCACTACGTCCTCGCCCCCACCGGCACGGCTGCGCTGCATCTGCGTTACAGCAATGGAACGCCCGCGGCGACGCGCTACCTGACCCACGATCATCAGGGCAGCACCGACAAGCTGCTGGACGCGAGCGGCAACCTCCTCGTTGCGGAGAGCTTCGGCGCCTTCGGCGCGCGTCGCGGTGCTAATTGGAGCGGCGTACCAGGTGCACCAGAGCTCACCGCTATCGCCGCCAATACACGGGACGGCTACACCGGGCACGAGCAGCTCGACAACCTGGGGCTCATCCACATGAACGGCCGGGTCTACGACCCGCGCATCGGCCGCTTCATTAGCGCGGACCCGTACGTGCCGGCGCCGTTCTCCGGGCAGAGCCTCAATCGCTATGCCTATGTGTTGAACAACCCGCTGAGTTTCATCGACCCGAGCGGCTTCGATCCGGAGCTGCCCTGTGTCGAGGGTTCCTCCGGGCGCTGTGCGCGGGTTACCGTTTACGGCGTCACCTGGGCCAACTATTTCCGCACCTTCGGCGGCGGCAGCGGCCAGGTGGAATCCGCGTCGCAGCGCGACCCCTGCGGACAGGACAGCTCCGCGCTCGCCTGCGCGATGCAGGGAGGCAGGCTCGTTTCCCCGGCGAGCATCGTGCTGACCGCCGGCACGCAGGCCGACTCGACCCTGTCGCGCAGCCCGACGGTCGACTTTCTGCAAGGCGCCGCAGCGCGCTTCGCGAACCTGGCCTTCAACTCGGCGCCGGTTACCTGGCTGTTCGGCTCGAGCATGAATTTCGAGTGGTTCGCAGTGCCGGATTCCGCGGCCGGACGGGACGGAGCTACACTTGGCAACGTCGGGTACTTCCTCGGTGGTGCCGCGGGCGTCGTTCGCAGGGGCGGCGGCCAGATTGCCGCGGCGGCACCGAGCAAGATCGCGAGGTCCTACCAGGGTTCCCGAAATTATCCAGGCATCGATCGCTTCAGGGACATCACCTTGAGGAAGGGCACGATCATCTTCGGCGGCTATCCGGGCCAGAGCGCTTTCTACACGACCATGAGCGCGCTGCGCCGCTCGGGTGAAAGTGCCGCCAACTTGTTTGGCGGGCTACAGGTCCGGTTTCATGAATCGTATGGCTTCCGCTCTCGCGTCGCGGCCTACGAAGTCCTCGAGGACACGCCTGCGGCCATGGCTCTTGCGATTGCGAACCGGACGCATGGCCCCGGATGGTTGCCGCAAATCTTCGTGCCGTCGTTCGCAAGCACCTTGCGTCGCCTTTCTGACTTTCCACTGGGACCCTGATTTGAAAATCCAGATCTTCGACGGCTCCGTTGTATTCGCCGAGGGCACCATTGGAAGGCGCATGGACAAGCCGGCATTCCTGCGCAGCCGGATCGGTGAGTCGTCGAAAGTGGTGGTCGCCAACGAACCTTGGGTTACCTACAATTTCATTCCCGAAATCGGGGTCAGGTGCAACGCGACCTTCAAAGAGGATCGAATGCAGCAGGTTTTCCTCCTGATGAGCATGCCAACGGACGACCCATCGCGATGGACGGCCG
>CAYZDW010000273.1:0-14162 GCA_964477175.1 uncultured Steroidobacteraceae bacterium
GCGCAGTTCGATCGCCAAAACGATGCTGAGGGTTTCACCGATCAAAGCGATCGGGTTCCAGCCGAAGCCTTCGACGAGCCCAAGAGTGCTGGCCAAACGGAAGGAAGCGGCGTCGTCATGAAGATTTTGCCAGACGACAACGATGGGAGCCGCCATCAGCGCTTTATCTGGAGGCTGCAATCCGGCCAGACCGTGCTTATTGCCCACAATATTGACGTCGCTTCCCGCCTTTCTTTGCTCGGTGAAGGGGAAGTTGTCGCGTTCAATGGCGAGTACGAGTGGAACTCGAAAGGGGGTGTCATTCATTGGACCCATCGTGACCCGAGTGGCCGACATATGGCGGGCTGGCTGAAGCACAATGGTCAAACGTACCGATAGCCATCGAACTGTTTGCTGGCTGACCTGCATGGAGGAGATGAGATGTACGCGAGGACAACGATTGTCGTCAGCCTGCTGTTGTTGAGCGACGCTGCCATCGCGGAGTCCTTCCGCTGCGGCCCGTGGATTGCCTCTGAAGACATGTCGGTGGAAGAGTTGCTGCAGAAGTGCGGCGAGCCGACAGAGAAGACTTCGGAGACGATCGACGTCTATGGGCCGACGGTTTTCGGCGGCGGCCGCGTCAAGCGCGGCACGTCGACGATCGAGAAATGGACCTATGATCGCGGCAGCCAGGCGGCCCCGATGGTCGTGACGATCGTCGACGGCGAGATCAAGAGCATGGAACGAGGTGAGTGACGATTCAGGGAAACGCATGATTGTCCGTATGTAGCACAGCCGCGCGCCGACTACGAAAGCGGCGGCCTATCGCGTGTTCACGAAGGGGCGCGCGATCTCGGATTATCGCTCGGTTGCCGGCAACATCAGCGCGCACATCCTCGAACGCGCGGAAGGCGACGTTACGCACTTCATCACGTTGACATTCTGGGAAAGTCTGGACGCCATCCACGGTTTTGTCGGACAAGACGTGGAGAAGGCGAAGTACTATCCGGAGGACGCAGACTTCCTGCTCGAGTACGGGCCGCGGGTGGTGCACTACGAGGTCGGCGGGCGAAGCTGAGTCGGCAGATCTCTCAGTGCGGCTTGATGTCGGTCGGCTCGCAAAGTTCAATGCGATTGCCTTCTGGGTCCATGATCCAGGCAAAGCGGCCGTAGTCAAAGTTTTCGACGCGTTCATCGACGGTGACGCCGGCGCAGCGATGGTGGCCGATCCGGAGCCGGCTGCCGCCACGACGGCACGCGTGGGCATCGTTCTTGGGATCATTAGCTCGGTGTTTCTCGGCCTAGCGCTGCTCATGTTTGGTATCTACCTGTATTTCTGGTTGACCGGGCAGTATCCGGTCGGGGGTGAAGCGGCTGCGTTTTGGGGCAAAGAGTGTCGTTTCTCGCCTCGCGATGGGATGAGTGCGGAGGTTATATCGCGATGAGATGTGCCATTGTCATTGAACATGCCGGCGGAAACCTCTCTGCTTATGTGCCCGATCTACCGGGCTGTGTCTCCACGGCCGCAACCGTTGAGGAGATCACACGGGCTATACGCGAAGCGATCGAACTCAACTTGGAGGGCATGCACACGGACGGCGAATCGGTTCCGGCGCCATCCAGCCGCGTGGGGTACGTCGAAATCGTGGAATAGGGGGTTTTTCGGCTATAGCATTTATGCTATGGTATGAACGCGAGCCGGAAGATCGCGTTCTATAGCGCCCGCGTCGAGGCAGAGATCCTGACGCTCCCAAGTGGGCCGCTGGCGCGGTTCCTTCGATATGCCGAGCGAATGGAGATCTACGGCCCGGATCTGGGGATGCCTCATACCAGAGCAATGGGAGGCGGGCTGTTCGAGCTGCGTCTGAAGGCGGCGGAGGGCATCGCGCGTGTGTTTTACTGCACCTTTGTTGACCGCCGTATCGTCATGCTGCACCAATTCGTGAAGAAGTCGGAGAAAACTCCGCGCCGGGAACTTGAGATCGCGCGAAACAGAATGAAGGAACTGAGGCGTGCCTAGGAATTTCGAGCAGTTCAAAGCCCGCGCACTGTCGCGGGCAAAAGTCCGGAAGGCGTACGACGCGCTGGAGGACGAGTTCACCTTTCTGGACGAGGTGCTGATGGCTCGCGCCTCAGCTGGCCTAACGCAGTCGGAATTGGCCGCGAAAGTCGGGACGACTCAATCGGCCATTGCACGGCTGGAGTCGGGGACGAGCAAGCATTCGCCGTCCGTCGCGACCTTGCAGCGGTATGCTAAAGCACTGGGGTATCGCCTACAGATCAAGCTGGTGAAGTCGCGGGGGTCATCGAGACGTGGCACCGGTCAGGCCGATTCCGAACGCCGCTGATCTGAAAGCCCGGCACCTCCTGCTCGGCTGTGTGGCTGTCGCTGCCATCGCCGCAGCCTTCTGGCTCGATTCCATCCCGCAGGATCCCGGCTATCACGAATTTGCCGACCGCAGCGCGCTGTTCGGCATCCCGAATTTCTGGAATGTCGCGACGAACCTGCCGTTCCTGTTCATCGGCCTTTTGGGGCTCGCGATGCGATCGCGTCTGCAATCGGAGGCGCAGCGGGTCCAATACATCGTTTTCTGCGTCGGCGTCGCGTTGGTCGGTATTGGTTCGGCCTACTACCATTGGGCGCCGTCAACGCCGACCTTGGTCTGGGATCGGCTGCCGATGACGGTTGCGTTCATGGCGCTGTTTTCGGCGGTCATCCATGATCGCGTGTCGGAGCGCCTCGGGCGAGCGCTGTTATGGCCGCTCGTCATCGCGGGCGCCGCGACCATTGCGTACTGGTACTGGTCAGAGCTGGCGGGCCGCGGCGACCTGCGGCCCTATGCGGTGGTGCAGTTCCTGCCGATGCTGCTGATCCCGCTGATGCTCCTGCTATTCAGCGGCCGGGGCCTGCGCGATGGCTGGCTATGGGCGACCTTCGGCACCTATGTGCTCGCGAAGATCGCCGAGTATTTCGACGCGGCGATCCGTGTCGCGACCGGCTTCCTGAGTGGTCACAGCCTCAAGCACCTGCTGGCCGCGCTCGCAGTCCTGTGGGCGATCAGGGCATTCCTGCGGTCGGCCGCGAATCCGAACGATTCCTCGAATCCGAAAGCCCGGCACCGCTAGAGGTCGCCGGCGAGCGCCTTGTAAAGGGCGGCGAGCGCGGTGGCACGGCGGCTTGCTGCCTGAACATGCTGGTCCTCAAGGTCGAGCTGGGTGCGTTCGGCGTCGAGCAGCGTGAGGTAATCGCTTGCGCCGACGTCGTAACGCAGCCGCGCGAGCCGCGCGGCTTCGCCCGCGGCGGCGGCGGCGGCGCGCAACTCATCCTCGGCCTGGTTCGAAGCGCGGAAGCCCGCGAGCGCGTTCTCGGTCTCCTCGAGTGCGCGCAGCACGGTCTCCTGGTAACGCGCCACGGCGCCATCGGCGCGCGCTTCGGCGGCCTTCACGTTCTGGCGAACACGGCCGAAGTTGAGGAAACTCCATGAAAGCGATGGGCCATAGCGCCAGCGTTCGGACGCGGCATCGCCGATCTGGTCGCGTGACTGCGCGGTCCAGCCGAAGTCGCCAAGAAGCTCCAGCTTGGGGAAGTACTCGGCAATCTCCACACCGACGTCGGCGGTCGCGGCCGCAAGCTGGCGCTCCGCCGCGCGGATGTCGGGGCGGCGCTTGAGCCAATGCTCGGGGGTGCCGGTCGCAACGAGCTCGGGCAGCTCCGGAATCGTCGTCGCAGGCGCCAGGTGAGCGCGTAGTGTTTCGACGGGCCAGGCGGTCAGCACGGCGAGGCGCTGCTCCTGGCGCACGACATCGGCTTCGGCCTGCGGCACGGACGCGGCGAGACTCCGGGCCTGTGACTCCGCCCGTGCGAGGTCGAGCGCCGTCGAGTTGCCGGCATCCACGCGCGCGTTCAGGATCGCGACATTCTCCTCGAGATTCGCGAGCTGGCGCCGCTGCAGCGCGAGCCGCTCGCGCGCGCCGATCAGCGAGAACCAGGCCTGCGCCGTTTCCGCGACCATGGACAGGCGCACATCGGCGAGCGACGCCTCGTCCGCCTCGGCACGCCGGCGGATTGCCTTCTGCTGGTTGCGCGGGCTGCCGAACAGGTCGATCTCCCAGACTGCGTCGAAGCCCGCGCGCCAGGTCTCGAACTGGCCGGCGCCCGGCTGAGAAAAGGGATCCTGGCCGCTGAACTGGCTGCGCTCCTGGTCGCCCTCGGCAGTGATCGTCGGGAACCAGCTGTAGATCGACAAGCCGCTCAAGGCGCGCGTCTCGGCGAGCCTTGCGGCGGACTGCGCAATGGTCGTATTGGCCTCGAGCGCGCGCGCGATCAGCGCGTCGAGTTCGGCGCTGCCGAAGCCGGCCCATAACTTGGAACCGGCGGGTTGCTGGGCAGCATCCGCGCTCGCCTGATCGAAGCTCGCGGGTAGGGGCATGTCGGGACGCCGATGGCGCGGCCCAACGGTGCAAGCGGCAAGCAGCGCAACGCCGACCATCGCAAGGATGGCCCTAGACATGGTGGCCCCCTTCGGCGGCGAGTCGCGCGGCACGGCGTTCCTCCTGCCGCGTCACGAGCTTGCGGATCACCACGTAGAACACCGGGGTGAAGAACAACCCGAAGAACGTCACGCCGAGCATGCCCGAGACGACCGTCACGCCCATGACCTGCTGCACCTCGGCGCCGGCACCGGAGGCGAATATCAGCGGCGTCACGCCCGCAATGAAGGCGAAGCTCGTCATCAGGATCGGGCGCAGCCGCAGGCGGCAGGCCTCGATCGCGGCATCCACGATGCTCTTGCCCTGGTTCTCGAGGTTGCGCGCGAACTCGACGATCAGGATCGCGTTCTTGCAAGCGAGCCCGATCAGCACGGCAAGGCCGATCTTCGTGAAGATGTTGTTGTCCAGGAACGCAGGCGCGAATGGCGGTGGCGAGACCGCGAGCCAGAGCCCGTGCACGAAGTTCACGAGCCAGATACCACCGATCGCGGACAAGAGGCACATCGGCACGATCAGGATGATCGCGAGCGGCAGCGACCAGCTCTCGTAGAGCGCGGCGAGCACGAGGTAGACGAGCAGCACGCAAAGCGGGAACACCAGCAGTGCCGAATTGCCCTGGATTACCTGCTGGTAGGTCAGGTTGGTCCACTCGAAGCCCATGCCACGCGGCAATACACGGTTCGCGATGGTCTCCACCTGCTCGAGCGCCTCGCTGGATGACAGCATCGCCGGGTTGACGCCGGCGGCCACGTCCGCGGCGGGGTAGGCGTTGTAGCGGACCACCGGGTCCGGCCCGAAGCTCGATTTGACGTCCACGACGCTGCCTAGCGGCACCATCTCGCCGTGGTCGTTGCGCACCCTGAGTCTTGCGATGTCGCTGACCTCGGAGCGGAACTCCGCATCGGCCTGGGCGTAGACGCTGTAGGTGCGCCCGAACAGGTTGAAGTCGTTGACGTAGGCCGAGCCAAGGTAGACCTGCAGTGTGTCGAAGATGTCGGTTAGCGCCAGGCCCTGTTCCTTGGCCTTGGTCCGGTCCACGCTCGCGTCGAGCTGCGGCACGTTCGACTGGAACGCCGTAAAGGTTCCGAGCGGATCGAATCCCGGCGTCTGGCCAATCGCGCCGACCAGCGCCTGGGTCTGGTTGTAGAGCTCGCCGTAGCCGATACCCGCTCGGTCCTGGACGTAGAACTCGATGCCGGTCGCGTTACCGAGACCCAGGACCGGCGGCGGCAGCAGCGCGAATGCGAGCCCCTCCTGGATCTGGCTGTACTGCATGTTGAGTCGCGCAGCGATTTCGGCTGCCTCAAGTTCGCGCGTCGCGCGCGGCGCGATGCCGATGAACATCACACCAACGTTTGGTGTCGCCACGAAGTGCACCGCGTTCAGGCCTGGGAACTGCACGACGTTTTCGACGCCGGGTATGGCCAGAGCAATCTCACCCATTCTGTTCATTGCTTCATGCGTGCGGTCGATGGTCGCAGCCTCGGGCAGCTGCAGCGCCGCGAACAGGTATTGCTTGTCCTGGGTCGGAATGAATCCGCCTGGCACGGCGCGGAAACCGACCAGCGTCACGACGACCAGCACGGCATAAACCGCGAGGAGGCGCGGTGCGCGCGCGATCGTGCTACCGATTCCGCCGGAATAACGGCCGGCGTTGCGCTTGAACAGGCGGTTGAAGGCGCCGAACGGGCGCCCGAACATGCGGTCGATGACGCGGCCGACCGCATCCTTCTTCGCGCCGCGCGGTTGCAGCAGCAAGGCGGCGAGCGCTGGCGACAGCGTCAGCGAGTTGAACGCGGAGATCAGCACCGAGGCCGCGATCGTGACGGCGAACTGCCGGTAGAACTCTCCCGTCACGCCGCCCAAAAAGGCGAGCGGCACGAACACGGCGGACAGCACCAGCGAAATCGCGATAATCGGGCCGGAGACCTCGCTCATTGCCTGGTGCGCGGCCTCGCGCGGCTTCATGCCGCCCTCGATGTGGCGTTCGACGTTCTCGACGACGACGATGGCGTCGTCCACGACGATGCCGATCGCGAGCACGAGGCCAAAGAGCGTCAGCACGTTGATCGAGAAGCCGAGGATCCACAGCACCGCGAAGGTGCCGATGATGGAAACCGGCACCGCGACCAGCGGGATCAGCGACCCGCGCCAGGTCTGGAGGAACAGTACGACCACGATTACGACGAGCGCGATGGCTTCGAGCAGCGTGGTGATGACCGCGCGGATCGACTCCTGCACGAACTGCGTCGGGTCGTACATGACCTTCCATTCGACGCCTTGCGGGAAGCTGGGCGCGATCTCGGCCATCTTCTGGCGGATCGCCTGCGACAGCGCCACGGTGTTCGCGCCGGGCGCCTCGAAAATGACGATCGCAGCCGCATCGCGGTTGTTGAGCAGCGAGCGGACCGCGTAGTTGTTGGCGCCGAGTTCGATGCGCGCGACGTCGCGCAGCCGTGTCAGTCCGGCGCCGCCGTTCGCCTTCAGGATGATCTCGCCGAAGGCCTCCGGCGTCGTGAGCCGGCCCTGGGCGTTCACGGCGAGCTGCATGACCGCGTTGTCCGGCGTCGGCGGGCCGCCAATGCTGCCGGCGGAGACCTGGATGTTCTGTTCGCGAATGGCGCGCACGATGTCGCTGGCGGTCAGGTTGCGCGCGGCCGCCTGGTCGGGGTCGATCCAGATGCGCATGGCGTAGTTGCCGGCGCCGAACACCAGCGCCTGGCCCACCCCCGGCAGGCGCGCGAGCTCGTCGCGCACCCGCAGGTTGGCGAAATTGGACAGGTACAATGCGTCGTACTTGCCGTCTGGCGAGTCGAGGTGAACGACCATCGTGAGATTCGGCGAGGCCTTGACGGTCGTCACGCCGAGCGCGCGCACGGCCTCCGGCAGGCGTGGAATCGCCTGCGCGACCCGGTTCTGCACGTGCACGGTTGCCAGGTCGATGTCGGTACCGCTCTTGAAGGTCACCGTTAGCGACATCGAGCCGTCCGAGCTCGACGCCGACTTCATGTAGATCATGTTCTCGACGCCGTTGATCGCCTCCTCCAGCGGGCCGGCGACGGTGTCGGCAATCGCGCTCGGGTTCGCGCCCGGGTATATGGCCGTGACCTGCACCGAGGGCGGCACGACGTCCGGGTACTCGCTGACCGGCAGGTTGGGCATCGCGATGAGGCCCGCGACCAGGATCAGCGCGGACATGACCGACGCCAGGATCGGGCGGTCGACGAAAATCCGCGAAAAATCGGTGTGTGCCATCGCGGTTCAGCCTGCGGCGGGGGCCGGCGCCGCTACCGATGCGGGGGCCGGCAGGTTCGGCTGATCCATCGGAACCTCGCGCGGATTCACGGGCTGTCCCGGGAAGAAAATCTTCCGCACGCCATTGACGATCACCTTGTCACCCGCTTGCACGCCGGACTCGACGATGCGCAGGCCCTCGACCTGGGCGCCGAGCTGCACGTCGCGGCGCTGCGCGGTATTGCCTTCGCCGATCACGTACACGTAGCGACGGTCCTGGTCGGTCAGCAGGGACTGCTCGTGGATCAGGAGCGCATCGGTCGTGGAACCGCCGAGCAGCCGCACCCGGGCGAACAGCCCGGGCGTGAATACGCCATCGGGGTTTGGCAGCACGGCGCGGGCGCGGATCGTTCCCGTCTCGGGATCGAGTGCGTTGTCCACGAAGTCCATCTCGCCCTTGTGCGGGTAGCCTTCCTCGTTCGCGAGGCCGACCAGCACCGGATTTCGCGCATCGCGCGAACTCTCGCGATTTCCTTCGCGCGCGAGGTCCTGGTAGCGCAGGTAGGCGTGCTCGTCGCCCGTGAAGCTCACGTAGACAGGATCCACGGAAACGAGCGTGGTCAGCAGGGACTGGTTCGGGGTGACGAGGTTGCCGGGCTTGACGAGCGCGCCACCCGCGCGGCCCGCGAATGGCGCCCGGACGCGCGTGAAAGCGAAATTCAGCTCGGCCTGCGTGAGACGCGCCTGCGCGGACAGCTTGTCGGCCTCGGCCTGCTGGAACTCGCCGCGGCGTGACTCGAGCTCGCCCTGCGACACCGCGCGCGCACTGATCAGTGCTTCGGCGCGGGTCAGCTCCTGCTGCGCGAGCGTAAGGCGCGCGTCAGCGCGAGCCAGGTCCGCGCGTGCGCCGTCCGCAGCCGCGCCGTACTCGCGGTCATCGATCGTGAACAGCAGCTGTCCTTTTTCGACCATGCCGCCTTCGTGGTAATGCACCCTGTTCAGGTGGCCGGTCACGCGCGGGCGGATCTCGGCCGACTCGATGGCCTCGATGTGGCCGCTGTAATCGTCCCACTCGGTTACCGAGCGTTGCACGACCGTCGCGACGCTGACATCCGGCGGCGGGAACTGCTGCGGGTCGCCCTGGCCGCAGGCGACCAGCCACAGGGAGGCCGCGATTGCGGCGACAGGGAGGCTGTATGGGCGAATGGCCGCCGCGTTTTGAGACGGAATCATGCGTCAAGCTTCCTTGGCGAGTCTTTCCATCAGGGCGACCAGCCGCGCCCTGGCGGGCGCAGGCATCGAATACATCTGGAACAGCTCCTGCCACATCAGTCCCTCCGCGGCGAGGTGGACGAGGTGCAGGCGCAGGTCGCGTTCGGTCCATTCCTTGTGGCCGAGGCGCTCATGCAGTTCCTGACGGCAGGGGTCCATCAGGGAAGGGTCGAGCGTCGCGGCGCTCAGCATGCCGCAGAGAAATCGCCGGTGCGATTCATCCTGTGACGTGTAGGTGCGGATGAAGCCGAGCAGGCGCGCCGTCTCGGGATCGCAGTCAGAAGGCGTCAGCGCCGCTTCCGCTTCCTCCCACTGCGCGAAGTCGGACTCGAGCAGGCCGCGCAGCAGGTCTTCCTTGGTCGGGAAGTGATAGGTGATCCCGCCGCGCGTGACCCCGCTGACCTTGGCCAGCTCGTCGAAGGTCAGGCAGCCCGCGCCGCTGTTCTCGACGATCTGCCTCGCGGCGGCGAGGATCTTGTCTTTGGCAAGCGGTAGGCGTCCCATCGCATAACTATACAGAACATTCTGTATAGCTATCAAGTGTCAGTAGGTACACCACTCCAGGCGGCTTACAACCAGCCCCGGCGCCGGAAGTAGACGTAGGGCAGCACCGCCGAAACCAGAATGATCACAAGCGCGATCGGATAGCCGAAAGGCCAGTCGAGCTCGGGCATGAAATGGAAATTCATGCCGTAGATGCTCGCGATCAGGGTCGGCGGCAGGAACACGGCGGCCGCGACCGAGAAGATCTTGATGATGTTGTTCTGCTCGATGTTGATCAGGCCGAGCGTCGCCTGCAGCATGAAACTCGACTTGTTCGCGACAAACGAGGCGTGATCCGAGAGCGCGAGCACGTCGCGTGACATGCTGCGGTAGCGCGCGCGCAGCTCATTGGGCATCTGTACCGCGGTGGCCTGCTGGATGAACGTAAGCTGGCGCGCAAGTGTTACGAGACTCTCGCGCGCCTTCGAGGTCAGGTCGCCGTCACGGCCGATGCGCACCATGACGCCACGCAGGTCGTGAGCGCGGGTCCCACCCTTCGCCGCCGGCGCAAACACGTTTGCCGACAGGTCGTCGAGCCCGAGGCCCACGCGCTCCAGCACGTCCGCGGTGCGCTCGATGATCGACTCGAGCAGCCCCGCGAGGATGCCTGGCGCCGTCGTGGCAGCCGCGGGATGGCGCTCCGCGTAGGCGATGAAGCGGCGGAACGGCAGTGGATCGACGTAACGGTTCGTGATCAGGCGATTGTGCGAGAGGATGAACGTGACCGCGGCGGATTCGGGACGGTCGGTGTCGATCTTTGTGACCACCGTCGCCGTCATGTACAGCGTGCCGTCTTCCTCGTAGAGCCGGTTCGAGGTCTCGATCTCGCGCATCTCCTCGCGCGATGGCACGTCGATCGCGAGCAGGCGTTCGACCGCGCGTTCCTCGACCAGCGTCGGTTCGAGCAGGTCGACCCAGACACATTGCTCAGGAATCTCCGCCGGCGGCGGATCGAGGCGGTCAAGCCCCTGGGTGCCGGGAACGAAGCAGTTCAGCAAGTTGGCCGCCGCTCAGGTCGCGCCGCGCTCGCGGGTCGCCAGGTCGTTGATGAGCTGGAACAGCTGCTCGTGCCCTCCCGCCATGCCGCTATCGGTCAGGTACTTGCCCTGCACGACGACCATCGGCGTGTGGTCGAGCATGTAGCGGCGCGTCAGGTTCTCGGCCTGGCGCAGCTTGTTCTCGGTCGAGAACGTGCGGTAGTGGCGCGCGAAATCCTCGGCCGACACGCCGCGTGAGAGCAGGAATTCGCGGGCCGCTTTCTCGGTCGCCGCGAGGTCCACGCGGTTGCCGCGGACGACGGTCAGCGGCCGGCCGCGGACGTGCAGCTCGCGGTACACCTCGTTATGCAGTTTGTCGACGAGGCCGAGTGACTCGATCGTGAAGTAGAGCCTGGCATCCTCGCGTGTGACCTCGTTCCAGATGACCGGCAGGCGCTTTAACTGCACCCAGGCGGGCTTGTTGCGCTCCCAGGCCTGCAGCCGCGGCTCGAGCGAGAAGCAGTGGGCGCAGCCGTACCAGAAGCCCTCGACGACCTCGATGCTTCCGGGCGCAGTGCTGACCGGCTGCGCGATCGCGAACGCCGTGTAGTTCTCGCCTTCCTTCCAGCGCAGAGCTTCGCTTGCGGGCACCGCGGGCGTGTTGGCCGCGACCGCCGCGGCGACCGCGCTCGTGGTGGTCGTACCGGCCTCGACGGTTTCGCCGTCGCTTTCGCCGACGGGCTCCTGTAATTCATTGGGCGGTCGCAACGGCTCCGCATCGGAAGCCGGCACGGAAGCCGGCGGCGCAACCTGTTGCGCTGGGTCGGGCGTCGTCGGGGTGTCGTCAGCCACCTGCTGGCCGCAGGCGGTCAATGAGATCATGGCGGCGAGCGCGCAGAGCAGGGGTCTCATCATCGGTGTCATCCTCGTTGTGATGCCGGATCAGCGCAAGCCCTGCGTGTAGGAAGCGAGCGCGCGCATTTCGTCGTCGGTCAGTTTCGCCGCGACCACCTGCATGATGTCGTTGCCTTGCTTGCGGCGCCTGCCTTCGGCGTAAGCCTTGAGCTGGCTGTACGTGTAGACCGTGTGCTGCGCGCGAAGTGCCGGATACCTGGCCGGCCCGTTGCCTTTGCCTTGTGGGCCGTGACATGCGATGCAGGCGGGTAGTCCGCGCTCGGGGTCGCCACCGCGATACAGTTTCTCCCCGGCCTTGTAGTTCGACGGATCGGCCTCGAGCCCGGCAGGGGTCTGCCGCGCGAAATGCGCGCCGAGATCCTGCATGTCCTGGTCCGTGAGTGCGGAGGCCATCGGCATCATGAGCAAATTGTCGCGCACGCCCTGCTTGAAGAGCGCTAGCTGCGCGGCTGTGTAGCCCTCGTGCTGCCCAGCCAGGTTCGGCCATTCCGGGTTGACGCTGTTGCCCGTGGCGCCGTGGCAGGCCCCGCAAACCGCGGATTTCTGCGCCCCGGCCTCGGCATCGCCCGCGAGCGCTGGTGTCGCGGAAGCGGACAGAAGCAGCATGAAGCCCAACAGCGCGAAGTGGTGCATCGGCGAAACTCTCCGGCAAGCCTCGGGCGGGTGATCGGGGTAGCTGCTAGACTGCCCGCCGACGAGCCCGGAATTATACGCAAGCCACCGGTGCTGCCGTCCACTCGCCGATGTCACATTACCCCAGGGCCCGATTCCTGATGAGCGCCAATGCGCCGGCCGGATTCGGCGACGATTCGGGCGCCGAAGTCGCTTTTGCCGGCCGCTCGAACAGCGGCAAGTCGAGTGCGATCAATGCCATTGTCCAGCGCCGCGATCTCGCCCGCACGAGCAAGACGCCGGGCCGCACACAGCTGGTCAATTTCTTCGACCTTGAGCCGGGTCGGCGCCTCGTGGACCTGCCGGGCTACGGCTACGCGAACGTGCCCGTGGCGACCCGCGCGCACTGGGGCCGGCTCATGGAGGCGTTTTTCGTTGCGCGGGACTCGCTGGCAGGGCTTTTCGTCGTCGTGGATGCGCGCCGTGGGTTCGCTGACAGCGACCAGGTCATGCTCGATTACGCGGCGGCCCGCGGCCGCCCGGTCCACGTGCTGCTGTCCAAAGCCGACAAGCTCGGCCGCAACGAAGGGCGCGAGCTGCTCAGGAAGACCCGTTTGCTACTCGGGGAGCGGGCGACGGCGCAGCTTTTCTCCGCCGTGACCGGCATGGACGTGGATGCGGCCCGCGGCGCGCTGGATGCGATGCTGGCGCGGCGTCCGCTGCGGCCTGCTGCGACTACAGCCTGATAAAAAACGCCCGGCGATCCAGAAGGACCGCCGGGCATACAGACCCGGCTTGGGGATGCAATCCGGGCAACCCGCTCAGGGAGGGAGGCGGGGAGCGTCTCACGGCGCTCGAAACATTAGAGAGAGGCTTTCAGAAAAAAGTTCCGGCCGGCGGTGCGCCCGGAAGTCCTTCGCACGGCGTTGATTCGGCTGGGTTTTCTAGTGCGCCTCGTCCCAGTTTTTTCCGACGCCCGTATCGACCTTGAGCGGCACCGCGAGCTCCGCCGCGCCGCTCATGATCGACGCGACCTCGCGGCGCACTTTGTCGACTGCCGACTCTGCCACTTCCAGCACCAGTTCATCGTGGACCTGCATGACGAGCTGCGCGGGAACGGCCGTGGTCGTGAGCCAGGCGTGCACTCTGATCATCGCGTGCTTGATGATGTCGGCGGCCGTGCCCTGCATCGGCGCGTTGATGGCGCTGCGCTCGGCGTACTGCTGCGCCTGGCGGTCGCGCGAATTGATGTCCGGAAGGTAGAGGCGCCGGCCGAACAAGGTCTCGACGTAGCCCTGCGTGCGGGCGAGCGCGCGGGTGCGTTCCATGTACTCGCGCACGCCGGGGTAGCGTCCGAAGTAGCGCCCGACGTAATCCTGCGCGGCGTGGCGTTCGATGCCGAGCTGGCGCGCGAGCCCGAAGGCCGACATGCCGTAGATCAGCCCGAAGTTGATCGCCTTGGCCGCGCGGCGCTGGTCAGCCGTGACCGCGGCGGGTTCGGCGCCGAAAACCTCCGCCGCGGTCGCGCGGTGAATGTCGCCCTCCGCGGCGAAGGCGCGCTTCAGGCTCTCGTCGCCCGACAGGTGCGCCATGATCCGAAGCTCGATCTGCGAGTAGTCTGCGGCCAGCAGCAGGTGGCCCTTGGGCGCGACGAAGGCCTGGCGGATGCGCCGGCCTTCCGGCGTGCGGATCGGGATGTTCTGCAGGTTTGGGTCGCTCGACGACAGCCGGCCCGTCACTGCGACCGCTTGGTGATACGAGGTGTGCACGCGGCCGGTCTTCGCGTCGATCTGTTCCGGCAGCTTCTCGGTGTAAGTCGAACGCAGCTTCGCGAGGCCGCGGTACTCGAGGATGATCCTCGGCAACAGGTACTTGTCGGCGAGTTCCTCCAGCACGTCCTCAGCCGTCGAGGGCTGGCCGGTGCGGGTCTTGCGCAGCGGCGGCAAGCCGAGTTTGTTGAACAGAATTTCCTGCAGCTGCTTTGGCGAGTCGAGATTGAAGGGCTGGCCCGCGGACTTGTGCGCATCGGCCTCCAGCTCGACCAGGCGCTTCGCAAGCTCGCCACTCTGGATGCGCAACAGCTCGCGGTCGACCAGCACGCCGCGGTGTTCCATGTCGAGCAGCACCGGGACGAGCGGC
>CAYZDW010000274.1:0-5350 GCA_964477175.1 uncultured Steroidobacteraceae bacterium
CATGGCGTAGGCGACACGCGGGTGGGTCGGGTTCTCGCGGATGAACTGGTCCGCGGCGTCAACCGCGGATTCCGTCTCGCGGCTCTTGTAATAGGAATAAATGATGTCGAGTTTTGCCTGGCGGGCCTGCTCGCTGAACGGGTAGCGCGCTTCGAGTGCCTCGTAATAGCGCACGGCCCCGCGATAGTCGCCGGCCATCATCGACTTGTGGCCGCGCTCGTAGAGCTTTTCGGGCTGGAGCTGCTCGGCGGTGCGATCGCGGCCACCGCAGGCTGCAAGAATCAGGGCGCAGCACGCGACCGTCAGGGCGCGCGCCATCGGTTTCTGTCGAATCAAGGGACTGGACCCCGCGTGTTTAGCCGCCGCAGTATAGCGACAAAGACCCCCGGCGATCCCCATGAGTTCCATTCGATACCAGCATGAATTGCGGCTGCCGCCGGAAGCTGCCGGCCGGCGGCTCGACCAGGCGCTGGCCGACGCGCTGCCGGAATATTCGCGTTCGCGCCTGAAGCGCTGGATCGATGCCGGCCAGGTCCGCGTGGACGGCCGGATCCCACGGCCCCGCGATTCCGTGACCGGCGGCGAACTGGTGCGCGTGGACGCGCCCGTCGAGGACGCAATTCTGTCGCGGGCCCAGCCGATGGCGCTGGCGATCGCCTGGGAGGACGCGAGTGTCATTGTCATCGACAAGCCGGCCGGTCTCGTAGTGCATCCCGGCGCAGGCAATCCCGACGGCACCCTCCAGAATGCGCTGCTGGCGTACGCCCCCGGGCTCGCGAAACTGCCGCGTGCCGGCATCGTGCACCGGCTCGACAAGGATACGACGGGTCTCCTGATCGTCGCGCGAACGGAAGCCGCGCGCGACGCGCTGGTCGAGGCGCTCAGCACGCGTGGCATCCATCGTGAGTACCAGGCGGTCTGCATCGGTGTCATGACCGCGGGCGGCACCGTGGATGCGCCCATCGATCGCCACCCCGTGGACCGGCTGCGCATGGCCGTGCGCTCGGACGGTCGCGAAGCCGTGACGCACTACCGCGTTATCGCGCGCTTTCGCCGCCACACCTGGGTGCGGGTGATGCTGGAAACCGGCCGCACCCACCAGATCCGACTGCACCTCGCGCATGCCGGTTATCCATTGGTCGGCGACCCGGTGTATGGCAGGCGGCTCGTGATCCCGCGCGGCGCGACGCCGCGACTTGATTCGGCGCTGCGCGGTTTCCGGCGGCAGGCGTTGCATGCGGCGAAGCTCGCCTTTGCTCATCCGCTGGACGGCCGCCGCATCGAGGTCGAGGCCCCGCTGCCGGCGGACTTCGTCGAACTCGTCGCGGCGCTGCGCGACGATCTGTCGCTGGCGAAACGCGGCACATGAGCGATCCGCTTGAATTCCTGGTTCCGGACTGGCCGGCGCGGGCTTCGGTGCGCGCCGCCATGACGACGCGCAGCGGCGGAGTGAGCAAGGGCCCTTATGCGTCACTCAACCTCGCGAACCATGTCGGTGACGACGTGGTTGCGGTCGCGGAGAACCGGCGCCGGCTGCGCGATGCGCTTTCCCTTCCCACCGAGCCGCGCTGGCTCGACCAGGTGCACGGGCATGATGTCGCGCTGCTCCCGCAGTTGCCAGCGAGCGCGGATGCTGCGGTCGCTTTCGAGCCGGGGCGGGTTGCGGCCGTATTGGTCGCGGACTGTCTGCCGGTCTTCCTCGCAAGCCGCGCCGGCGATCGGGTTGGCCTTGCCCACGCCGGCTGGCGCGGGCTCGCCGCAGGTGTGGTCGAGGCAACCGTCGCCGCACTCGCGACCGACCCGTCGGAATTGATCGCCTGGCTGGGCCCGGCCATCGGGCCTGCGGCATTCGAAGTCGGCGGCGAGGTTCGCGAAGCATTCACGGCGACGCAACCGGAATCTGCCGCGGATTTCCGGCCAGCCGGCGGTCGATTTTTCGCCGACCTACCGGCATTGGCTCGCCGGCGCCTGGCGGCCTGCGGCGTCACCGAGGTTTACGGCGGCGGCCTTTGCACGGTCGCCGATCCGGCACGCTTTTTTTCCTATCGCCGTGACGGCCGGACCGGGCGCATGGCGGCGCTGATCTGGCTGGCCTGAAACGCGCCGGCGGGTGGCGGCTGGTGTAGGCTGTCGGGCCGCGACCCGGGGAGGGGCCTTGTCCATGCTCGCGCTGATCCTGGTTTTTACCGCCGCCTGCGGCGCCTTGTCCGCGCTGATCGCGGGCAGCTTCCTGCTGTTGCCGGAAAGGCGCCGCAACGCCATCGTGCCGCACCTCGTCAGCTTCGCGACCGGCGCGCTGCTCGGGGCCGCGCTCCTTGCGCTGTTGCCGCACGCGATCGCGGCCGCCGGACCGGACGGCACACATGGCATCGGCATCGCGCTCGCGGCGGGCATCATCGCCTTCTTCGTGCTCGAGAAGTTTGTGCTGTGGCGTCACTGCCATGCCGATCCCTGCGAGGCGCATGCGCCGCAGGAACGGCATCGGGCGCGCGCCTCGGCAACGCTGATCCTGTGGGGCGACGCCTTCCACAACACGCTGGACGGCGTGTTGATCGCCGCCGCCTTCCTGACCGACCCGCACCTCGGCATCGTCACGGCGATCGCGGTGTTTACGCATGAGATTCCGCAGGAGATCGGCGATCTCGCGATCCTGCTGCACGGCGGCATGACGCGGTGCCGGGCGCTCGTCCTCAATATCGCGGTCAGCCTCGCTTCGGTCGCGGGCGCGGCGCTGGCGTATTTCCTGCTGGCAACCGCGCTCCAGGCGCTGCCCTATGCGCTTGCGGTCGCGGCGGCGAGCTTCCTGTATGTCGCCGTGGCCGACCTGATTCCCGGCCTGCACCGCCGGGTGGATGCGGGCACCTCGGTGCAGCAGGTGCTGCTCATCGCGATCGGCATCCTGGTGATCGGGATGTCGCACGAATTCGCGCATTGAAATGAGCCGTTACGGAGTGCAGTCGTGCGTATGGACCGCCTGACCTCGAAATTCCAGCTGGCACTGGCGGATGCCCAGTCGTTGGCTGTCGGGCGTGACCATCAGTTCATCGAGCCCGTGCACCTGATGCTGGCGCTCCTGGACCAGCAGGGTGGCAGCGTGCGCCCGCTGCTCGACAAGGCCGGCGTCAACGTCAATCTGCTGCGCTCGCGGCTGCTGCAACAGCTCGACCGCATCGCGAGTGTGGAAGGCACGCAGGGCGATGTGCAGCCGTCGAACGACCTGAGCCGGCTCCTCAATGTGACCGACAAGCTCGCGCAGAAGCGCGGCGACCAGTACATTTCGAGCGAGCTCGTCGTGCTGGCCGCGGTCGAGGACCGCGGCGTGCTCGGCACCATCCTGAAGGACAGCGGCGCGGTCAAGGGCGCCATCGACAAGGCGATCGCGGACCTGCGCGGCGGCGAGAAGATCGACCATCCGAATGCCGAAGAGCAGCGCGGGGCGCTCGAGAAGTTCACGCTGGACCTGACGGCGCGTGCAGCTTCAGGAAAGCTCGACCCGGTGATTGGCCGTGACGACGAGATCCGCCGCACGATCCAGGTGCTGCAGCGGCGCACCAAGAACAACCCGGTGCTGATCGGCGAGCCCGGCGTCGGCAAGACCGCGATCGTCGAGGGCCTCGCGCAACGCATCGTCAATGGCGAGGTGCCCGAAGGGCTAAAGAACAAGCGCATCCTCGCGCTCGACATGGGCGCGCTGATCGCGGGCACGAAGTTCCGCGGCGAGTTCGAGGAGCGCCTCAAGGGCGTGTTGAACGACCTCGCGAAGCAGGAAGGCCAGGTCATCCTGTTCATCGACGAGCTGCACACGATGGTCGGCGCCGGCAAGGCTGAGGGCTCGATGGACGCCGGCAACATGCTGAAGCCCGCGCTCGCGCGTGGCGAGCTGCACTGCGTCGGCGCGACCACGCTCGACGAATACCGCAAGCACCTCGAGAAGGACGCAGCGCTCGAGCGCCGCTTCCAGAAGGTGCTGGTCGGCGAACCCTCGGTCGAGGACACGATCGCGATCCTGCGTGGGCTCAAGGAGCGCTACGAGGTCCACCACGGCGTCGATATCACGGATCCCGCCATTGTCGCCGCGGCGACCCTGTCCCACCGCTACATCGCGGACCGCCAGCTCCCGGACAAGGCGATCGACCTCGTCGACGAGGCCGCCTCGCGCATCCGCATGGAGATCGACTCCAAGCCGGAGGCGCTCGACCGACTCGAGCGGCGCATCATCCAGCTCAAGATCGAGCGCGAAGCGCTCAACAAGGAGGACGACGAGGGCTCGCGCAAGCGGCTCGAGCAGCTCGAGGCCTCGCTTTCGACGCTCGAGCGTGAGTTCGCGGACCTCGAGGAGATCTGGAGGGCCGAGAAAGCCGCGATGCAGGGTGCGACCCACATCAAAGAGGAACACGAGCGCGCGAAAATCCAGCTCGAGGCCGCGCGCCGCGCGGGCGACCTCGGGCGCATGGCCGAGCTCCAGCACGGCACGATACCCGGGCTCGAGAAGCGTCTCGCCGCGACACAGGCGGCCGAGGCACACCAACCCCAGCTCATCCGGAACAAAGTCGGCGAGGAAGAAATCGCCGAGGTGGTCTCCAAGTGGACCGGCATCCCGGTCTCCAAGATGCTCGAGGGCGAGCGCGAAAAGCTTCTCAAGATGGAAGAAGCGCTTGCGCGCCGCGTCGTGGGCCAGCAGGAAGCCGTGCGCACGGTCGCGGACGCGATCCGCCGCTCGCGCGCGGGCCTCGCGGACCCGAACCGGCCGAATGGCTCCTTCCTGTTCCTCGGGCCGACCGGGGTCGGCAAGACGGAGCTCTGCAAGGCGCTGGCCGAGTTCCTGTTCGACACCGAAGAGGCGATGGTGCGAATCGACATGTCGGAGTTCATGGAGAAGCACTCGGTGGCGCGGATGATCGGCGCGCCGCCAGGCTACATCGGCTACGAGGAGGGCGGTCACCTGACCGAAGCCATCCGCCGCCGGCCCTATTCCGTGATCCTGCTCGACGAGATCGAGAAGGCTCACACGGACGTATTCAATGTGTTGCTCCAGGTGCTGGACGACGGCCGGCTGACCGACGGCCAGGGCCGGACCGTGGATTTTCGCAACTGCGTCATCATCATGACCTCGAATCTCGGATCGCAGGTCATCCAGGAACTTGCCGGCGAGGCCAATTACGAGCGCATGAAGGCGGCCGTGCTCGAGATCGTCGGCCAGCATTTCAGGCCCGAGTTCATCAACCGCGTCGACGACATCGTGGTATTCCATCCGCTCGGTCCCGAGCACATCCGGCGGATCGTCGAGATCCAGGCCGGCTACCTGCGCCGCCGGCTCGCGGAGCGCGAGCTTGGGCTCGAGCTCGACACG
>CAYZDW010000275.1:0-10948 GCA_964477175.1 uncultured Steroidobacteraceae bacterium
AATACGTGCGCGTGGCGGCGACACTCGAAAAAGTCCGCGACGAATACGCGTCGAACCCGGGATCGACCGAGTTCATGTTGCGCAAGTCCATCGAGCGCCACTTCGACATCGAGATGGTGACAGTCATCGATTCGAATGACATCGAGATCAAGAAGGAAGGCGGGACCTTCTTCATGCGCGCGGCGTATGAGGACACCGTGCCACTCGTCTCGAACGTGTCGTTCCTGGTCACCTTCGACAAGACCGTCGAGGTCGCTGCGCGCTGAGTCGCGCCGCGGGCGAGGCGTGGATCGCGCAGGCTGGCTGCAACAACGCCTGGGCTGCAGTCTCGCCGACGCCGGGCTCCTGCTGCGTGCCCTGACGCACCGCAGCGTCGGGCCGGACAACAACGAGCGGCTCGAATATCTCGGCGACGCAGTGTTGTCATTTGTCATCGCTGAACTACTGTTTGAGGCCTTCCCGGAGGCAAGCGAGGGCGAGCTGTCACGCTATCGGGCAAGCCTCGTCAGCGGCGACGCGCTCGGCGTCGTCGCGTTCGAACTGGGACTCGGCGAACACCTGCGCCTCGGCGAGGGGGAGCTGAAGTCGGGGGGCCAGCGGCGCGCCTCGATCCTCGCGGACGCGCTCGAGGCCCTGTTCGGCGCAATCTATCTGGACCGGGGCCTGGACGCGGTACGCGCGGCCGCCGCGCGCCTGTTCCGGCAGCGCCTGGCGGGCTTGCCCAGCGCCTCCGAACTCAAGGACGCCAAGACGCGCCTGCAGGAGTGGCTGCAGGGTCGCGGATTCGGCCTGCCGGAGTACACGGTGCTGGAAGTTTCCGGAGAGCCGCACGAGCAGAGTTTCCGCGTGCGCTGCGACGTCGGCGAGCTCGCGGTCGCGGCCGAGGCGGAAGGCAGCAGCCGTCGACGCGCAGAGCAGGAGGCCGCGTCGCGGGTCCTCGAGGATCCCGCATTGCAGGCGCGACGGTGAACGCCGCGACTGCGCATCGATGCGGAACGGCGGTGCTTGCCGGGCGGCCGAACGCCGGCAAGTCGACGCTGCTGAACGCCCTGGTGGGCCAGAAGCTCAGCATCGTCACGCCCAAGGCGCAGACCACGCGCCAGCGGATCGCCGGCGTGCTGACCCGGCCCGGGTTCCAGCTGGTGCTTCAGGACACACCGGGCTTCGGAGCGCCGGCCGGCAGGCGCCTCAACCAGTCGATGCATCGCGAAGCGGTCTCCGCCATCGCCGGGGCGGATGCGGCAATCCTGGTCACGGCAGCGACGCGATGGACCAAGGAAGACGACGCGGTGCTAGCGCAGATGCGCGCGGCCGGCCTTCCGATTGTCGTGGCGGTCAACAAGATCGACCGCGTGCGGCCCAGGGAGCGCCTGCTGCCATACCTGCAAACGCTTTCCGAACGGCATCCTTTCGCAGCCATCGTGCCGGTCTCGGCGCTGCGCAGCGAGAATCTGCAGCGTCTCGTGGACGCGGTCGTCGCGCTCCTGCCGGAAGCGGAGCCGATGTATCCGGACGACCAGGTGACGGATCGCAACGAGCGGTTCCTGGCCGCGGAAGTCGTGCGCGAGAAGCTCATGCTGGCGTTGCATGACGAGCTGCCCTACAGAATTGCGGTCGAAATCGAACGCTTCGCCGACACACCGGATGGCAGGGTCGAGATCGACGCCGTCATCTGGGTCGAGCGCGAAGGGCAACGGAAGATCGTCATCGGCTCGGCGGGCGAAGGTCTGAAAGCCATCGGGCGCGCAGCGCGCCTGGAACTCAACGATCTGCTGGGCCGGCGCGTGCACCTGTCGACCTGGGTCAAGCTTCGCGAGGACTGGACCGACGACGCCGGCATGCTGCGCCGGCTCGGTCACGATCCGCCGTGATTGCGCCGCGACGCGTGCTGCTCGAGCCGGCATTCCTGCTTCACCACCGCCCGTGGAGCGATACCAGCAGGATTCTCGAACTGATGACCCGGAATCACGCCCGCGTGACCCTGTTCGCGCGCGGGGCGCGGCGTCCGGGTTCGGCGCTGCGCGGCGTGCTGCAGCCATTCGTACCCCTGCTGATTTCCTGGTCGGGCCGGGCGGACGGCGGGACGCTGACCGGGGCGGAAATCGGCGGCACGCTCATGACCCTGCCGCCGGCGCAGTTGATGAGCGGCTTCTATCTCAACGAACTGCTATTGCGCCTGCTGCCGAGGGAAGACGGCCATGAGCGCCTGTTCGACGCCTACGCCACGGCGTTGGCGCAACTTGCGGAGGCGTCCGACCATCGTCCGCTTCGCCACTTCGAGCTGGTGCTGCTGGAAGACCTGGGTTACGGACTCGAACTTGCGCACGATGCCGCGAGCGGGGAGCCGATCGACCCGAATCAGTACTATCATTTCGAGCCGGGCCGCGGAGTGCTGGCGGTGCGCGACGCGGCTGGCGATCCGGACGCGTTTCGGGGCCGCGAGGTGCTGGCGGTTTCCTGCGGCGAACTCGACCAGCCTGCCGCGCGGTCCACGGCAAAGCGGATCCTGCGCGCCGCGATTGGACACTGCCTCGAAGGACGCGGCCTGCACAGCCGCGAAGTGATGCTGGCATTACGCCAGCGGGAGCAAGATGCGTGAGCCCCACATCCATCGATCTCGGCGTCAATATCGATCACGTCGCGACCTTGCGCCAGGCACGCGGCGGGCGTTCGCCCGACCCTCTGCTCGTGGCATTGACGGCGGAGCAATGGGGCGCCGACAGCATCACTCTGCATCTGCGTGAAGATCGCCGCCACATCCAGGACCGCGACGTGCAGGCACTGCGTGCCGCGCTGCAGACACGCATGAACCTGGAGATCGCCGCGACATCGGAAATGCTGGACATCGCGGTGCGAGTGCAGCCGACCGACATCTGCCTCGTGCCTGAGCGCCGCAGCGAACTGACCACGGAAGGCGGTCTCGACGTCGCCGGCCAGCAGACCACGATTTCCTCGGCCTGCACACGGTTGCGTGCCGCGGGCATCCGCGTGGCGCTCTTCATCGACCCGGATCTCGCGCAGGTGGATGCGGCGGCACGCAGCGGTGCGCCGGTCGTCGAACTGCACACGGGGAGTTACGCGGAGGCGCGCGGTCCTGAACGCGCGCGCGAACTCGGGCGACTGCGCGCGGCAGCGCGGCATGCGGCGGTCGGCGGCCTCATCGCGCATGCCGGGCACGGACTCGACTACCACAACGTGCAGCCGGTGGCTGCGATTCCGGAACTCGCCGAGCTTAACATCGGCCATGCAATCGTCGCCCGCGCGCTCATGACCGGCCTCGGTCCGGCAGTCGCCGAGATGAAGCGCCTGATGCGGGAAGCGCGCGGCGCATGATTTTCGGAATCGGCATGGACGTGGTGCGGATCGAGCGCATCGCCGCGGCCTACGAACGCTTCGGAGCGCATTTCGTCGAGCGGCTGCTGCTGCCGCAGGAACAGGCCGTGTTCGATGTCAACCGCAGGCCGGCCCGGTTCCTGGCGATGCGCTTTGCAGCCAAAGAAGCCATCGTCAAGGCGCTGGGCACAGGCTTCGGGCACGGCGTCTGGATCAGGGATGTCGGTTTCCTCGCCAATGCCTGGGGCCGCCCCGAGGTGCTGTTCTCGGCGCGTGGTCGCGCGGTGGCCGACCGCCTGGGCGCCGGCGACGGCCATGTGAGCCTCACCGACGAAGCAGGCCTCGTGATCGCGGTCGCTGTGATGATGCGCAAATCATGACGGCACCGCTCAACTGCCTGGTCTTCGATATCGAGACCATTCCCGATGTCGAAATGGGCCGCCGCCTGCCGGGCCTCGCCGACCTGGACGACGCCGCAGTCGGCGAAGCGATGTTCACGCGTCGAACCGAGGAAACCGGATCGTCATTCCTGCCTTTCGAGCAGCACCGGGTCGTCGCAATCGCGGCGGCGCTTCGGAATGGGGACGACTTTCAGGTATGGAGCATCGGTAGCGCTGACAGTCCCGAGGACGAGTTGCTGCGCCGCTTCTTCGGCGGCCTCGAGAAACTGCGGCCCACGCTGGTTTCCTGGAACGGATCCGGCTTCGACCTGCCGGTGCTGCACTACCGGATGCTGAAGCACGGCATCGCCTCGCCAAGCTACTGGGACACGGGCGACCTCGATCGCGATTTTCGCTGGAACAACTACCTGAACCGCTATCACACGCGTCATACCGATCTCATGGACGTGCTGTCCGGCTATCAGCTGCGCGGACGCGCGAGTCTCGAGCACGTCGCGGCGCTCCTGGGGCTGCCGGGCAAACTCGGCATGGGCGGCGACAAGGTCTGGGACGCCTGGCGTGCCGGATTGCTTGCGGAGATCCGGGATTACTGCGAGACCGATGTGCTGAACACCTATCTCGTCTACCTGCGCTTCGAGTTGATCCGGGGGCGGCTGTCGCCTGCGGCCCACGCCAGCGAGCTCGCGCGGGTCCGGGCCTGGCTGCGCGAGCGCAATGAAGGGCATTGGCGTGCCTTCGAGGCGGCCTGGAAGGCGCCTTGAAACCGATGCCTGCGCCGGAAACGGCTGAGATCAGCTCGCTCGATCATGACGGGCGCGGAGTGACCAGGCTCGACGGCAGAACTGTGTTCGTCGTGGGGGCGCTGCCCGGCGAGCTGGTCACTTTGCGCCGAACGCGCAAGCGCCGGCGGCATGACGAAGCGGTCGTGGTCGAGGTGCTGCGCGCAGCCCCTGAGCGCGTCATACCGCGCTGCCGGCATTTCGGGACCTGCGGCGGTTGCTCGCTGCAACATCTCGCGCAAGAGGCCCAGCTGGAAGCCAAGAGCCGGGTGGTGGCGGATGAACTCGCGAAGATCGGCGGTGTGCGCCCCGATACATGGCTCGCGCCCTTGACAGGCCCAATCTGGTCGTACCGGCGCCGGGCACGTCTCGGCTGCAAGTATGTCGTGGGCAAGGGCAGGGTGCTGGTCGGGTTCCGCGAGCGCGGCAGCCCGTATCTCGCGGAACTGCAACGCTGCGAGATCCTGGCCGACCCGGTCGGCCGGCTGATCGTCGACCTCGCCGGGCTGATCGGCGATCTCACCATTCGCGATCGGGTCGCGCAGATCGAGGTCGCAGTGGCCGATAACGTGACCGCGCTCGTGCTGCGCGTGCTGGATTCACCGACGGAGGCCGACCTCGCAACGCTCCGGGAATTCCAGGTGCGGCACGCGGTGGAGCTGTACCTTCAGCCAGGCGGGCTCGACAGCGTGGCGCCGCTCATGCCGCCGGCGACGCCATTGAACTACGAAATGCCCGGCCTGGCGGCCGGCATCGATTTCGCCCCGACCGATTTCATCCAGATCAACGCCGGGCTCAATCGCCGGATGGTCGAGCGCGCGCTCGAGCTCTTGTCACCCGTGGCTGGCGACGCGGTGCTCGACCTGTTCTGCGGGCTCGGCAACTTCAGCCTTCCGCTGGCCCGGCGCGCTGCCCGGGTGGCCGGCGTCGAAGGCGATGCGGGGCTCATCGCGCGCGCACGCGCCAATGCGGCGGGAAACGGGATTGTCAATGTGGAGTTCCATACCTCCGACCTCAGCACCGACGTGTCGCAGGCCGCGTGGGCGCGCCTGCACTACGACCTGGTGCTGCTGGACCCCCCTCGCGCGGGTGCCCGCGAGGTGCTGCCCGTGGTTGCGGCCATCAAGCCGCGGCGCATCGTGTACATTTCCTGCCATGCGGGGACGCTCGCCCGCGATTCAGGCATCCTCGTGCAGCAACACGGTTACCGCATGGTCGCGGCCGGCATCATGGACATGTTCCCGCACACTTCGCACGTCGAATCCATCGCCCTGTTCGAGCCGGCGAACGCATGGCAGTCGAAATAGAACGCAAGTTTCTGGTACGTGACGATCGCTGGCGGGGGCGGGTGGTCGAGTCGTTGCCGCTGCGCCAGGGATACCTCGCCAACACGCGCACAAGTTCCATCCGGCTGCGCATCGCCTCCGGCCGGGCGTGGCTGTCGGTCAAGGCCATGCAGCCCGGCCCTGCGCGACTCGAGTTCGAGTACGAGATTCCCGAAAGCGATGCTGTCGTCATGCTGGGCGCGCTGGCCGAAGGGCCGCTGGTCGAGAAAGTCCGCCACCGGGTCGATGTCGACGGCAACGTATTCGAGGTAGACGAGTTTCAGGGCCGGAATCGCGGCCTGGTGCTGGCGGAGATCGAGCTGAACTCGGTTGAGCAGTCATTCCCGCACCCGGAATGGCTCGGCGAGGAGGTGACCGACGCGCCGCGCTACTACAATTTCCGGCTCGCTATCGAACCCTTTGGGCGCTGGCCGCAGGAGGCGCAGCGCGCGGCACAGGCCGGGCGGCGCACCGCCGCTGAGGACCCATGACGCTCGGCCCGCTCATGGTGGATCTGAACGGGGTCGCGCTGGAGCCTGAGGAGCGCGAGTTCCTGGCGCACCCGTTGATCGGCAGCGTGATCCTGTTCAGCCGCAATTACGAAAGCCCCGAGCAGCTCTCGCGCCTGGTCGCGGAGGTCCACGCCATCCGTTCGCCGGCACTGCTGGTCGCCGTCGATCAGGAGGGTGGCCGCGTGCAGAGATTCCAGGAGGGTTTCACGCGGCTGCCGTCCATGCGCGCGATCGGGCGCCGCTTCAGCGGTAATCCGACCGAGGGGCTCGCGCTCGCGCGCCGACTGGGCTGGCTGATGGCCGCGGAATTGCGTGCCGTCGGCATCGACATGTCCTTCGCGCCCTGCGTCGATCTGGACTACGGTGTCAGCCAGGCGATCGGCGATCGCGCCCTGCATCGAGACGCCGCCGCGGTCGGCGGACTCGCCGTGGCGTACATGCTCGGGATGCGCGACGCCGGCATGGCGGCCACCGCCAAGCATTTTCCTGGACACGGCGCAGTGGCCGCCGATTCGCACGTGGCGCTGCCGATGGACCGCCGCGAGTGGTCCGACATCGAGGCCGACCTCCTGCCGTACCGCCGGCTGATCGCGAACGGGCTGCCGGCCGTCATGGCAGCCCATGTTGTATTTCCCGAGGTCGATGCCATGCCCGCCAGCCTGTCGTCGCGCTGGATCGGCGGCGTCCTGCGCGGCGAGCTGGGTTTCCAGGGCGCCGTGTTCGCCGACGACCTGTCCATGGCAGGCGCGGCGGCCTACGGCGACATCATCGCGCGCAGCGAGCTCGCTCTCGCGGCCGGCTGCGACGTGCTGCCCGTGTGCAATGACCGCGCCGCCGCGCTGCGGCTGGTCGATTCGATGCAGAAGAGGACCGTGGACCCGGTCAGCCGCCTGCGGCTCGCGCGCATGCGCGCTCGCGAAGTCGTGGACTCGCAGGCGTTGCAATCCGACCCGCGCTGGCAGGAGGGTGTCGCGGCGGCACACCGCTGCCTGGAGCGGCCGGAGCTGCATCTCGAAGCCGAGCGCAACGCCTGACGGCACTGCGGGTCCAGTTTGCCGGATTGCCCCGGTTCAGGCTCCGAACGCGGTCAACAGCTCGTCGGCGACCGCGAGACGGGCACGCCCGTCTGCGCAGGCAAGCTTGAGCCGCAGCCGGTGCGAGCCATCCAGCCGATACCGCCCGTCACCTCGCTGGATCAGTCGTATGACGCGCTCGGGGTCGACGCGATGCTCGGTCCCGAATTCCACGACGCCGGTCGCCGCCCCGATTTCCAGACGCCGGATCCCGAGCCGCGCCGCGCGGAGCTTCAGCCGGTGCACGCGGAACATCGTCTGCGCGGGCGGCGGCAAAGGCCCGAAGCGGTCGATCATCTCCGCCTGGAGATCGTCGAGTTCCGCGTCGTCCGCGGCGCCTGCCATGCGCTTGTAGAGCTGCAGGCGCAGGTGCACGTCCGGCATGTAGTCCTCAGGCAGCAGCGCGGGCAGTTGCAGGCCCACTTCGGGACCGGCGTGCAGCGGTCGCAGCAGGTCTGGCTCGCGCCCCTCGCGCAGGGCCTGAACCGCCCGGTCGAGCAGCTCGAGGTACAGGCCGACGCCGATTTCCTGTATTTGGCCGCTTTGCTCCTCGCCCAGAAGCTCGCCGGCGCCCCGGATCTCGAGGTCCTGGGTCGCGAGCGTGAATCCCGCGCCGAGGTCCTCAAGCGCCTCGATGGCCTCAAGTCGCTTGGCGGATTCGGCGGGCAGCGCCGCCCTGGGCGGCGCGATCAGATAGGCCCAGGCGCGGTGGTGCGAACGGCCGACGCGGCCGCGCAACTGGTGCAGCTGCGCGAGGCCCAAACGCTCGGCGCCATCGATCAGGATCGTATTCGCGGTCGGTACGTCGATCCCGGACTCGATGATCGTCGTGCAGACGAGGACCTCGAACCGGCGGTGATAAAAGTCGAGCATCAGCCGCTCGAGGTCGCGCTCGCGCATGCGGCCGTGAGCGACGCGCACCGTGGCTTCGGGCACCAGCCGGCGTATGCGCTCCGCAAACGGCTCGATGTCCTCGATCGTGTTGTGCACGGCGTAGACCTGCCCGCCACGGCGGATCTCGCGCAGGCAGGCCTCCCGCACGAGGCCGTCGCTCCATTCGCAGACGAAGGTCTCGATCGCCAGGCGTTCGGCCGGCGGCGTCGTCATCAACGACAGGTCGCGCAGACCGCCGAGCGCCATGTTGAGGGTGCGCGGAATCGGCGTCGCCGTCAGCGTCAGCATGTCCACGTCGGCGCGCAGCTGCTTGAGTCGCTCCTTGTGGGCGACGCCGAAGCGATGCTCCTCGTCCACGATGACGAGCCCGAGGTCACGGAACACGACGTCGCGCTGCAGCAGCCGATGCGTCCCGATGACGACGTCGACGCCGC
Organism: uncultured Steroidobacteraceae bacterium; assembly: GCA_964477175.1. GTDB lineage: Bacteria > Pseudomonadota > Gammaproteobacteria > Steroidobacterales > Steroidobacteraceae > SCUD01. The sequence goes on from CAYZDW010000275.1 coordinate 8,752, forward strand.
CTGATTCGAGGCCCGCGATGACGTCGCGCTGTTCAATGGCCGTGCGAAATCGCGACAGGCTTTCGACCCTGACCGGCCAGTCCGCAAACCGGTCGGCGAATGTCTGCGCATGCTGCTGGGCGAGCAATGTCGTCGGAACCAGCACGGCAACCTGACGGCCGCCCTGCACGGCGGCAAAGCTCGCGCGCAACGCGACTTCGGTCTTGCCAAAGCCGACGTCGCCGCAGACGACCCGGTCCATCGGCCTGCCGGAGCGCATGTCGGCGAGCACCGCGTCGATCGCGTCGCGCTGGTCCACGGTCTCCTCGAATGGGAACCCGGCCTCGAATGCGCGATACGCGGCATCGTCGAATTCGATCGAACGCCCCTGGCGCGCTGCACGCCGCGAATACAAGTCAAGCAGCTCCGCTGCAACGTCGCGCAGCCGATCCGCGGCGCGGCGGCGCGCCCGCGCCCACTGTTCGGTGCCGAGCCGGTGCAAGGGCGCTGCGTCGGCCGAGCCGCCCGTATAACGCGTCACGCGGTCGAGCGCATGCACGGGCACGTATAAGAGGTCGCCGCCCGCGTATTCGATGACCAGGAATTCGGCCGGGTTTCCGTCCACCTGCATGACCCGCAGGCCGCGATAGCGTCCGACGCCGTATTCCTCGTGCACGACCGGCGCCCCCGGCGACAATGCGGCGAGCTCGCGCAGAATCGCTTCCGGGTCGCGGTCCGCGCGCCGCCGGCGCCGCTCCTGGCGTGCCCGCTCGCCGAACAGCTGGTCCTCGGCCACCAGCGCCACGCGCCGCTCTGGCAGGACCAGTCCGCGCACGTCCGGTGCGACGGCGATGGCGAGTGATTGCCCGCCCGCGATGAATCCGACCCAATCGGTGACCGTCGCGGGATGCAAGTCCTGGCGTCGCAGCAATTCGAGCAGTACCTCGCGGCGGCCGGCAGAGTCGACGGTCAGCAGCACGCGGCCATTGAAACGCGCGTGATAGGCCGCGAGCGCGGCCGCGGGCAGTGTGGCGCGCGGCTCGGCGCGCAGTTCGGGCGGCGGCTCAGACCCGAAGTTGCGCATCGGCATCGGGGTGGTGAGCGGCTCCGCCTTGACCGAGGTCACCAGCACGCGCGCATGCGCCGCAATGGTCGCGCGGATCTCGTCAGGATTCGTGAAGGCCTTGGCCGGCGGCAGGATCGGCCGTTCGCGGTCGTGGCGTCTCTGCTCGTGGCGATCCTCGATCTCGGCCCAGGCAAGCGGCAGGGCATGCTCGAGGTCCGCCGTATCGACGATGACCGCGGATGACGGCAGGTAGTCAGCGAGGCTGGCCGTGCGGTCGAAGAAGAGCGGCAACCAGGCCTCGATGCCCGCAGGCGCGAGTCCCTGGGTCACGGCCCGGTACACCGGGCTCGACTGCGGGTCACCCTCGAAGTGTTCGCGCCAGCGGCTGCGAAATCCGGCGATCGCCTCAGGGGAGGTTGGAAACTCGCGAGCAGGCAGCAGGCGCACGACCTCGAATCGCTCGGCCGAGCGCTGATCGGCGGGATCGAAGCCGCGGATGCTTTCGATCTCGTCATCGAACAGGTCGAGGCGAAATGGGTGTGCCGTCCCGGAAGGAAAAAGGTCGACGACGGATCCGCGCACGGCGAACTCACCGGGGCTCAGGACCTGTGTCACATGCGCATAGCCGGCGCCGGCCAGGCGTGCACGCAGCCGCGCCAGGTCGATGCGCTCACCGGTCTTGAGCTCGAAGGCGTGTGCGTCGATGAACCGGCGCGGCGGTAGCCGGTCGAAGAGCGCCGCCCGGGTCGTGACGATGAGGCCCCATTGCAACTCCGGCAGGGCCGCGAGCGCTTGCAACCGCTGCGACAGGATGTCAGGGTGCGGCGAGAACGGGTCGTAGGGCAGGGTCTCGCGGTCCGGAAACGCCAGCAAGGCCGGCCCGCGCCCAGCGAAGAACGCCAGTTCCGCCAGCAGCCGGTCCACTTCGCGGCCCGTGGGGGCGACGACCAGCACCGGGGCAGCCGCCCGTTCAACAGCCTCGGCCAGCGTACAGGCCAGGCTGCTGCCATAAAGTTCGCCCCAGCGGACGGCTTCCGCGGCCGCCGGTAGCAAAATCCCGTCGTCGTTCTCCGTCACGAGGCTCCCCGCAGGCATAGAACCCCGTTCCGGGCGTGCCCGGCGAGGTCAGGGAGCGCAGGATACCCGCGCCGG
>CAYZDW010000276.1:0-6881 GCA_964477175.1 uncultured Steroidobacteraceae bacterium
TCCGGCACGGTCAGTCGTCGCTGATCCCGAGCTCGCGCAGCTTCCGCGTCAGCGTATTGCGCCCCCAGCCGATCAGCTTCGCAGCCTCTTTCCGGCGGCCCTGAACTGCGGCGAGCGAGACCCGCGCAAGCGTGCGCTCGAACTCCGGCCCCGCCACCTCCAGTAGCGGCGCGCCGCCCGCCGACAGATGCCGCGTCGCCCAGGCCTCCAGTTCGCGGCTCCAGCTATCCACCGGTGGAGCCTCCGCACTTTCGCCGCCCAGATCCGCCGGGATGTCCTCGGCGCGGATCTCGCGGCCCGGCGCGGTGACCGTGAGCCGCCGCGCCGCATTGACGAGCTGGCGCACGTTGCCGGGCCAGTCGAAGGCGACCAGGCGGCGTTCGGCGTCCTCCGTGAGCGTCTTCGCTTCGACCCCGAGTTCGCGCGCAGCCGCCGCCAGGTAGTGCGCGAGCAGTTCGTGGATGTCGTCGCGTCTTTCGCGCAGCGCCGGCACGCGAATGCGGATCACGTTGAGCCGATGCAGCAGGTCTTCGCGGAACAGCCCCTTGCGGACCCGCGCATCGAGGTCCTGGTGCGTTGCGGCGAGCACGCGCACGTCGACACGGATCGGTACGCTGCCGCCGACCCGGTAGAACTCGCCCTCGGCGAGCACACGCAGGAGCCGCGTCTGCAGAGCGGTCGACATGTCGCCGATCTCGTCGAGGAACAGCGTTCCGCCGTCCGCCTGCTCGAAGCGGCCGCGCCGCTGCGTCTCGGCGCCCGTGAACGAGCCCCTCTCATGGCCGAACAGCTCGGACTCCAGCAATTCGGATGCGATCACCGAGGTGTTGAGCGCGATGAACGGGCCCGCGGCACGCGGGCTGTGCCGGTGCAGCGCGCGCGCGACGAGTTCCTTGCCGGTACCAGACTCGCCGGTGACGAGCACCGACAGGCTCGAGCGCGACAGGCGCCCGAGCGCGCGAAACACCTCCTGCATCGCCGGCGCGTGGCCCAGGATGTCCGGGATCGCGGCCGCGGAGACCTCCGCGCGAGCGGCTCCTCCCTGGCTCGCCGCGCGGCGCACCAGCGCCACGGCCTCGTCGATATCGAAGGGCTTGGGCAGGTACTCGAAGGCCCCGCCCTGGTAGGCGGCGATCGCGCTATCGAGATCCGAATGCGCCGTCATCACGATGACCGGCAGCGCGGGGTGATCGCGCCGCATCCTTTCCAGCAGCTTCAGGCCGCCGGTTCCCGGCATGCGCACGTCGGTGATCAGCACGTCCGGCAGGCCGCGCGCGAGCGCCGCAATTGCGCCGTCCGCCTGGTCGAAGGAGCGGGGCTGAAGCCCGCCCTGGCGGAGCGCGCGCTCCAGGACCCAGCGGATCGACGCGTCGTCGTCGACCAGCCAGACATCAAGCGGCTTGCTCATGACGCTCCTCCCTCGGCAGCAGCAGCGAGAACACCGTGCGTCCCGGCCGGCTATCGAACTCGATGATGCCGCCGTGGCGCGTCGCGATGTCCTGCGCCACGGCAAGACCGAGGCCCGTGCCGCCCGCGCGCGCCGTCACCAGCGGATAGAAAATCGTCTCGCCCAGTTCGGCCGGCACGCCCGGGCCGTTGTCCTCGAACTGCAGCGAAGCGACGACGCGGTGCCGTTCGGCGCCGATTGTCGCGTGCGTCAGCGCGCGGCTGCGCATCGTCAGCACCCCGCGCTCGCCCAGCGCCTGCACGGCGTTCCGCGCGAGATTCAGCATGGCCTGCACTATGAGGTCGCGATCGAGTGTCAGCGGCGGCAGGCTCGGATCGTAGTCGCGCTCGATTGCCACGGCTGGCGGAGCCTCGGCGCGGGCCAGGCGATAAACGTGATCGAACAACTCGTGGACATTGACCGGCTCGCGGCGGATCGCCCGCGCCGGCCCCAGCAAGTTGTCGACGAGCGCGCACAGCCGGTCGGCTTCGCCGATGATGACGCGCGTGTATTCCTTCAGTTCCTCGTTCGGCAGCTCGCGTTCGAGCAGCTGCGCTGCGCCGCGCAACCCGCCGAGCGGGTTCTTGATCTCGTGGGCGAGCTGCCGCGCCATGACCCGGCTGCCGCCTTGCTGGGCAAGAAGCGCGGTATCGCGCGTGATGCGGCTCGGCCGCGTCGTGTCCGCGATTTCGACGAGCACGGAACCGGCTATGAGCACCGCCCCCGCTACGAGCACTGAGTCCGCAGGAGCCGCGGAAAGTGGTGTGAACGTGATGTCCGCCTGGTAACGGGTGTCACTCCTGGCCGCCGGCACGATTTCGAAGCCGCGCATGGCGAGCGCTTCCCCACTCACGCGGCTGCGCACGATGAGCGATTCGACCTGCCCGCCGTCCGCGAGCAGCGAAGCAAGGCGCCGGCCACAGGCCGCAGCGGGACCGATGGCCAGCAGGTCGCCGGCCGCGGCGTTCAGCCAGCTCACGCAGCCGCGGGCATCGACGACGAGTATGGCCGTGGCGAGTGCGTCGAGCAGGGCGCCGGCGTCGAACTCGGGGATATCGGGCAGAGGTTCACGCGCCATCGCGTGACTCCACGCGCGTCTGCGGATTCCGGCCGATCAGCCGATCGGTGATGGGCGCGGCTGCGGCCGCGGACGATTCTGGGGACTCTGGGGACTGTTGATCGAGGGCAGCCGCACGTGGAACGTGATCTGCTGGCTCGAGATCACGGGAGCGCCGTTCTGGTCGAGCACCGCCGCTCGCAGGACGTGCGTGCCGCGGTCCAGGTTCGTGAGCTGCACTGACGCGCCGCCCGCTGCCGGCACCCGGTTGCCATTGAGGAAGAACACCAGCGTGTGGCTGGGTCGCAGCGTGCCCCCGAGTTCGGCGGCAACCGTGACGCTTGCGTCCGCCCCGAAGAACACCTGGTCCGGCTCCGGCTGGACGATAGCCAGGGAATCGTAAGCCGTGAGCTCCAGCGGTTCGTACGTCGTTACGCCATTCTCGAACTCGGGCGGCGTGTCCTCGTAAGTATTGGCACCGGCAATCTGCACGCGCTGCGCATCGGGCGCGCCGGGCTGATCCGCATAATGGACGACGCCGTCCTTGTCCACCCACCGGTAGATCTCCTGGGGCTCCGCCGCCAGGGACAACATCAATCCAGCCAGAAACAGGACTATGCGCATGTGGACAGCATAGCCCGCGGCCGGCCGGGCTGCCAAAACCGGGGCGGCATTCTGTGAACGCCGTCCCTGCCGCCGGGGCCTGGCGCCTCAGAGGCTGTAATACATGTCGAACTCGACCGGGTGCGTCGACATCCGGAACCGAGTGACCTCCGCCTGCTTGAGCCCGATGTAGGCGTCGATCAGGTCGTCCGTGAACACGCCGCCGCGCTTGAGGAAATCGCGGTCCCGGTCGAGATGCTCGAGCGCCATGTCCAACGAATGGCAGACCTCGGGAATGTTCTTCGCCTCCTCGGGCGGAAGGTCGTAAAGATCCTTGTCCGAGGCCTCGCCCGGGTGGATCTTGTTCTGGATGCCGTCGAGCCCCGCCATCAACATCGACGCGAACGCGAAGTACGGGTTCGCCGTCGAATCCGGGAAACGCACCTCGATGCGCCGGCCTTTCGGGTTCGACACCCAGGGGATGCGGATCGACGCCGAACGGTTGCGCGCCGAGTAGGCGAGCATGGTCGGTGCCTCGAAGCCCGGCACCAGACGCTTGTAGCTGTTGGTGCCCGGGTTCGTGAAGGCATTGAGCGCGCGCGCGTGCTTCATGATGCCGCCGATGTAGTACAGCGCGATGTCAGAGAGGCCCGCATAGCGGTCGCCGGCGAACAGGTTCTTGCCGTCCTTCTGGAGCGACTGGTGCACGTGCATGCCGTTGCCGTTGTCGCCGACCAGCGGCTTCGGCATGAAAGTCAGCGTCTTGCCGTGGCCGTGCGCGACATTCCAGAGCGCGTACTTCAGGAGCTGCACCTCGTCGCCTTTCTTGGTCAGCGTGTTGGCGGAGACGTTGATCTCGCCCTGGCCGCCGGTCGCGACCTCGTGGTGATGCACCTCGACCTTGAGTCCGAGTTCCTCGCAGGCCTGGCACATGGCCGTGCGCAGGTCCTGGAAGCGATCGACCGGTGGCACCGGGAAATAGCCGCCTTTCACGCCGGGCCGGTGCCCCTGATTGCCGCTGTCGTAGCTCGTGCCGGAATTCCAGGCACCCTGCACCGAATCGATGTGGTAGCTGCAACCATTGATCTCGTTGGTCCAGCGCGCGCTATCGAAGATGAAGAATTCGTTCTCGGGCCCGAACAGCGCCGTGTCGGCGATACCCGTGGACTTGAGGTGGGCCTCGGCGCGCTTCGCGAGCGAACGTGGATCGCGGCCGTAGCCCTGCATGGTCATCGGCTCGACGACGTCGCAGCGCAGGAGCAGCGTGGTCTCTTCGTAGAACGGATCGATCATCGCGGTCGACGGATCCGGCATCAGGATCATGTCCGACTCGTTGATGCCCTTCCATCCGGCGATCGACGAGCCGTCGAACATCTTGCCATCGACGAAAAAGTCCTCGTCGACCAGGCGCGTCGGGATCGTGACGTGCTGTTCCTTGCCGCGCGTATCCGTGAAGCGCAGGTCACAATAGCTGGCCTCTTTCTCCTTGATCAGTTTCAGGACGTCGGCAGGGGTCATGATCATCTCCGGAAATCTTGCGGCGGTTGCTCGCGATCCCATTTACGGTGCAAATCGCGTGCCACGGCATTGTTGGCGAATAAATGTTGTAGAATCAATTGGTTGACATGATACAGCACTGGCGCCAAAAGCGCGAATGCACCATCATGGTGCGTCCTGCAAAAGGGTGGCACCATCATGGTGCGGCGCGAAATCTTCCCCGTGTGCGAGCGCCGTCGCCACAATCGCCGGCCGATGCGCCTCAACAAATTCATCAGCGAGACCGGCGCTTGTTCGCGGCGCGAGGCCGATGCCTGGATCAGCGCGGGACGTGTGACGGTCAACGGAAAACCCGCGGCACTCGGCACGCAAGTGGCCGGGGGTGATGTCGTACAGCTGGACGGCCAGCCACTTTCCGCGAGTCGCAAGGATGTCTACATCGCGCTCAACAAGCCGCGCGGCATCACCTGCACGACCGAGCGCCATGTGCAGGACAACATCGTGGATTTCGTCGGCCACCGGGAACGCATTTTTCCGATCGGCCGGCTCGACAAGGATTCCGAGGGCCTGATCCTGCTGACCAACAACGGCGATATCGTCAACGAGATCCTGCGCGTCGAGCATGGCCACGAGAAGGAATACCTCGTGACCGTCGAGCGCCCGGTCACGGCGACATTTCTTGCGATGATGGCCGCGGGCGTGAAGATCGGCGGTGTGAAGACCGAACCGTGTGCCGTGACGAAGACCGGCCCCGACGCATTTCGCGTCGTGCTGACGCAGGGCCTGAACCGGCAGATCCGCCGCATGTGCGCAGCACTCGGCTATCGCGTGCAGCGGCTCGTGCGCGTGCGCATCATGCACATCCACCTGGGCGCGCTCGCGTCCGGTCGCTGGCGCGACCTGATCGACACCGAAATCCGGCCCCTCCTCGCAGCCAGAGCCACCCGGAGCGCCGCGGGCTGATCGCGCCGCCGCTATACTTGGCGGCCTTTTGCAGCACCGCGACCGAATGCCGAAAACACCGAAAGCACAGGCTCCGCGCAATTTTCAGGATCTGATCCTGGCCCTGCAACGCTACTGGGCCGGCCAGGGCTGCGTGCTGCTGCAGCCCTACGACATGGAAATGGGCGCGGGCACTTTTCACACAGCGACCTTCCTGCGCGCGCTCGGCCCCGAACCCTGGAGCGCGGCCTACGTGCAACCGAGCCGGCGACCGACGGACGGACGCTACGGCGACAACCCGTTTCGGTTGCAGCACTACTACCAGTTTCAGGTCGTGATGAAACCGTCGCCCGACGACATCGTCGACCGCTATCTCGGCTCGTTCGCAGCGCTCGGCATCGACGCGCTGACCCACGACATCCGTTTCGTCGAGGACAACTGGGAATCCCCGACGCTCGGCGCCTGGGGCCTCGGCTGGGAGGTATGGCTGAACGGCATGGAAGTCACCCAGTTCACCTACTTTCAGCAGGCCGGCGGCCTCGACTGCCGCCCGGTCACCGGCGAGATCACCTACGGCCTCGAGCGCCTCGCGATGTATTTGCAGGGTGTCGAAAGCGTCTACGACCTCGTCTGGAACGACGGCCCGGCAAGCGTGACTTACGGCGATGTGTTCCATCAAAACGAGGTCGAACAGTCCGCCTACAACTTCGAGCATGCCGACGCGGCAGCGCTCTTCGGCGAGTTCGACCTCCGCGAGCAGACCTGCAGGACGCTCCTCGCCGCAAGCCTGCCGCTGCCGGCCTACGAGCAGGTGCTGAAGGCCTCGCATGTATTCAACCTGCTCGATGCGCGCAAGGCGATCTCGGTCACCGAACGGCAGCACTACATCCTCCGGGTCCGTGCGCTCGCGCGCGCCGTGGCCGAGACCTATCTCGCGAGCCGCGCGGCACTCGGCTTCCCGATGCTGCGGGGGGCTACGCGGTGACGCGCCGCGATTTCCTGGTCGAGATAGGCACCGAGGAATTGCCGCCCAAGAACCTCTGGCCGCTCGCGGAATCCTTCCGCGCGGGTGTCCAGTCGGGGCTAACCGCCGCCGGCCTCCCGCACGGCGCGGCGCAGGCCTACGCGACACCGCGGCGCCTCGCGGTGTTCGTGCGCCGGCTCGCCGAGACCCAGGCCGAGCAGAAACTCGAGCGGCGTGGCCCGCCGGTTTCGGCCGCCTTCGATGCGGGCGGGCAACCGACCCGCGCAGCGCTCGCTTTCGCGGAATCCTGCGGCGTCGCCGTCGGAGCGCTTTCGCGCGTGACAGATGCGAAAGGCGAATTCCTGTTCTGC
>CAYZDW010000277.1:0-17635 GCA_964477175.1 uncultured Steroidobacteraceae bacterium
CGACGGGATCGTCGGCGCGGTCGCAGGCGGACAAGCCGGCTGCGGAGAGCAGCAGCACGATCCATTCAAGTGAGCGTTTGGACAAGGATTGTTGTCCTTCAGTTGCGCGGCAGGCGCGCGGCCTCGACCGCATTATACGCACGGGGAAACCGTGCTACCTTGGCGGCCCGCGGCGGGCGGCCTGACGGAGGATCGACGCAAGATGCGCGATACAGGGAGGGCGAATCGAAACGTCCTTGCGGCGGCATTCGCGTTGGCGGTCATCGGCGGCGCGCTTGCCATCGCGCCGGTCGCGCACGGCGCGGCGCCGGACCCGAATGCCGCGGCGAACGCCTTCTTCGAGCGGGCTTTCCAGGAACGGCTGGCCCTGGACCCGGCGCTTGCGACTTCGCTGGGTCTCAGACTGCGCTACGGCGAATGGCCGGACGCGAGCGAGCGGGGCGATCTGGCGCGCTTCGAACTGGCCGAGCGACAGCTGGCCGAACTGCGCGCGAGCTTCGATTTAAGCAAGCTCGACGACGCGACGCGGCTTTCGTACCGGGTCTTTGAATCGAGCGAGGAGCGCCGCATCGCGCGGCACCGTTGGCGCAACCACGGCTACGTGATCGACAAGGACGGACCGCATGTCTCCGTGCCGGCCTTCCTGATCAGTTCGCACCGCATCGAGTCCGAGTCGGATGCGCTCGCGTACGTCCAGCGCCTCGAGGGCCTGCAAACCTACATTGAGCAATCGATCGAACGTGCCGAGCAGGCGGCGCGCGGCGGCGTGTTGCCGCCGAAGTTCGTGTTCGCCTACGTGATCGAGGATGCCGGCAATGTGATCACGGGCCGGCCATTCAACGCCGGGCCCGCCGATAGCCCGCTATTCGCCGATTTTAAGACGAAAATCGGCGGGCTCACGCTGGATGAGGTGCGCCGCGAAGCGCTGATGGCACGCGCTGAGCTCGCGTTGCTGTCGGCGGTGAAGCCGGCCTACGACTCCGTGATCGGCTGGGCGAAGGCCGCCGAGGGGCGCGCCACGACCGACGACGGCATCTGGAAGCTGCCGGACGGCGCTGCCTACTACGACTTTCTGCTCGTGAACTTCACGACGACGAAACTGACCGCCGCCGAGATTCATGAGATTGGCCTGCGCGAGGTCGCGCGGCTTCACGGCGAGATGCGGCGGGTCATGCGCGAAGTCGGCTTCGAGGGCGACCTGCCGGCGTTCTTCGAGTTCATGCGTACGGACAGCCGCTTCTACTACCCGGACACGCAGGAAGGGCGGACGGCCTGGCTGGCCGACGCAACCCGCGCCATCGAGGCGATACGCGCGCGGCTGCCGGAGTTGTTCGTGACGCTGCCGAAGGCGGAGGTCGTCGTGCGCGCGGTCGAGCCGTTTCGCGAAAAATCCGCTGGCAAGGCCTTCTACCAGCGGCCATCGCAGGACGGCAGCCGGCCTGGCGTGTTTTACGCGAACCTGTACCGCATGAGCGAAATGCCGAAGTACGAACAGGAGGCGCTTGCCTACCACGAGGTCATCCCGGGCCATCACATGCAGAACGCGGTCGCCACCGAACAGGAGACGCTGCCGCAATTTCGCCGCGGCGGCGGCTACACGGCCTACTCGGAAGGCTGGGGTCTTTATAGCGAACGGCTGGCGAAGGAACTCGGCTTCTATTCGGATCCGTATTCCGAATTCGGCCGCCTCGCGCTCGAATTGCACCGCGCCGTGCGCCTCGTGGTCGATACGGGCCTGCACGCCAGGCGCTGGTCGCGAGAGCAGACCATTCGCTATCACGTCGAGTACAGCCCGACCGGCGAGGACGCCGCGATCCGGGTGACCGAGCGTTACATCCTCAATCCCGGCCAGGCGACCGCCTACATGATCGGCATGCTCAAGATCGTGGAGCTGCGCCAGCGCGCGGCCGCGGCGCTGGGCAAGGACTTCGACATACGTGAGTTCCACGACCTCGTGCTCAGGACAGGCGCCGTGCCGCTTACGGTTCTCGAGTCGGAAGTGCTGCGCTGGATCGAGGCCAGGCGCGGCTGAGGGCAGGCATCGATGCGCCCCGACGTGCGTCCGTTCCTGCATGCGCCGACCTCGACCTGGAGCTATGTGGTCAGCGATCGCGAGACGCGCGCCGCGGCGGTCATCGATCCGGTGCTCGATTTCGACATTCATTCCGGTCGCTGCTGGACCGCGGCGGCCGACGATATCGTCGCGTACGCACGGAGCGAGCGGCTCACGCTCGAGTGGATTATCGAGACGCATGCCCACGCGGATCACCTGACCGCGGCGCCGCACATCAAGGCTGCGCTGGGCGGGGACATCGCGATCGGCGAGGGGATATGCCAGGTACAGCGCGTGTTTCGCGAGGTGTTCAACCTCGGGCCCGGATTTCCAGTTGACGGCCGTCAGTTCGACCGGCTGCTGAGCGGTGGCGAGGAATTCCGCATCGGGTCGCTCGCCGTGCGCGCGATCCCGACGCCGGGGCACACGGGCGACAGCCTGAGCTATCTGATCGGGGACGCAGTGTTCGTCGGTGACACGATCTTCATGCCGGACGGCGGCACGGCGCGCTGCGACTTTCCGGGTGGCGACGCCGCGGTGCTCCATGCGTCCATCCGGCGGCTCTACGAGCTGCCACCGGAAACGAGAGTCTTCGTCTGCCATGACTATGGGCCCGGCGGGCGGGAGCCGCGCTGCGAGACGACGATCGGCGCGGAGCGCGCCGGCAACATCCACCTTCGGGATGGTGTTTCCGAGGCCGAATTCGTCGAGCTGCGGACAAAGCGCGACGCCGGGCTGGCCATGCCGAAGCTCTTGTACCCGTCCGTCCAGGTCAACATCCGGGCCGGTTACCTGCCGGAGCCGGAATCGGACGGTCGCCGGTACCTGAAACTGCCCCTGTCTTGACCGGCAGACCGCCGCAAGCCGATACTGGCTTCGTGACGTACGCGAACCCGATGGCCGCCGATCTTGGCTGGTGGTGGCGCCGCTCCATGGAGTGGGCGCTGGTCGCGTAGTCTCGCTTTCGTTTTTTAGTATCAACCAGGACCCATCTCCGCATGCGCCGGGGGTGGGTTTTTTGCATGCCCATGAGCTTGCCGTTCGACATCGCCGCCGACCTCGACACGCCGGTTTCGGCCTACCTGAAACTCCGGCCGTTCCGTCCGCGCTTCCTGCTGGAAAGCGTCGAGGGCGGTGTGCGCCTCGCGCGCTATTCCTTCATCGGTTTCGGCGACTGCCTCGAGGTCCGGCTGGATGAACGGGGGCTTGCGGTCAACGGCAGCAGTCTTCCACGGCCCGTAGGCCGGGACGAACTGCTGACGGCATTGCGTGACGTACTGGCGCGCGCGCCGAGGCCGCGCCCGGACGGGCACGGCCTGCCGCTGGCCGGTGGCCTGGTCGGATTCTCCGCCTACGACCTGGTGCGTTACTTCGAGCCGCTGCCGCGTCCGGCACGCAATGACCTGACCGTGCCGGAAGCCTGTTACGTGGCGCCGAAGTCGCTCCTTGTCTTCGATCACCTGACGCGCGGCGTCACGCTACTGCATGACGGCAGTGAGACCGAGCGGCAATCCCTCAAGCGCGAGATCGTCGCAGCACTCTCGGGTCCGCTGCCGCGTGCGCAACACCGATTTCGTTACTCACCGGCAACCGCCAGCCTCGGCCGCGACGAATTCGTCGACGCGGTCGCGCGCACCAAGTCGCATATCGTCGCCGGCGACGTCTACCAGCTCGTGCTGTCGGTGCGATTCGACGGTGAGTGCGAGCTCGATCCCTTCGAGGCCTATCGCGCATTGCGGCTGCTCAATCCATCGCCTTACATGTACTACTGCGAAGCCGGCGGCGTGACTGTCGTCGGCTCCTCGCCAGAAGCGCTCGTGCGCCTGAATGGTACCCGCGCGCAGCTGCGGCCCATCGCAGGCACCTTGCCGCGCGGCGCTGATGCGGCCGAGGACGAGGCACATGCGGCCCGCCTGCTAGCGGACCCGAAGGAGAACGCGGAGCATGTGATGCTCGTGGATCTCGCGCGCAACGACCTGGGCCGTGTCGCGCGTGCGGGCTCAGTGCGCGTCGACCCCTACCGGCTGATCGAGCGTTACAGCCATGTCATGCACATCGTGAGCGGTGTCGGCGGCGAACTCGCACCTGGGCGCGACGCCTTCGACCTGTTCGCTGCGGCGTTCCCGGCCGGTACGCTGGTCGGCGCGCCGAAAGTACGCGCGATGCAGATCATCGACGAACTCGAGCCGGTCGGCCGTGGCCTTTACGGCGGCACGGTCGGATACTTCGGCAAGGGCGGGGACATGGACCAGGCCATTACGATCCGGACCCTGGTGTTCACGAACGGTCGCTACAGCTACCAGGCGGGGGCCGGCATCGTCGCCGACAGCGTGCCCGAGCGCGAGCACGACGAGGTCATCGCCAAGAGCGCGGTGCTGCGGCGCGCACTCGAACTCGCGGAGGGCGGCCTGTGAAACCGCGCCTGCTGCTGATCGACAACTACGACTCCTTCACCTACAACCTGGTGCAGGCCTTTCTCGTGCTGGGTGCCGAAGTGCTGGTGCACCGCAATGACCGGATCACGGTCGAGGAAGCGCTGGCAATTGCGCCGACGCATCTGTGCGTATCGCCCGGCCCGGGCACACCCGCGGATGCGGGAGTCTCGATGCGCATGATCGAAGCCTTCGCGGGGCGCGTGCCGGTGTTCGGCGTCTGCCTCGGGCACCAGGCGCTGGTCGAGGTGTTTGGCGGCCGCGTCGTGCGCGCCGCGCGGTTGATGCACGGCAAGACCTCTCCGGTGCTTCACGATGGGCGCGGGCTGTTCGAGGGCCTGCCGAATCCTTTCGAGGCTGGGCGCTATCACTCGCTGATCGCCGAGCGCGAACGCATCCCGGCCGGACTCGAAATAACGGCCTGGACCTCCGAGGGCGAAATCATGGGCGTGCGCCACCGGACGCTTTCCGTCGAGGGCGTGCAGTTCCATCCCGAAAGCATCCTCACTCCCGAGGGTCCGCGGCTGATGGCCAGATTCCTGCAAGTCGGTGGCGGTGCATGAATCGCCCCGGCAAGGAAGCACTCGAAGTCCTGCTTGAGCGCAAAAACCTGGCCGAAGACGCGGCCTTCGAGCTACTGATCGCGCTGACCGACCCCGAGATGGCGCCTGCCATGGCAGGCGCCCTGCTCGCGGCGCTCAGGACAAAGGGCGTCACGGCCGATGAAGTGCGCGGCTTTGCGCGAGCGATGCGGACGCTCGCGCGCCGGCCGCAGATTGCGGCGGGGGCAGCCATAGCGGACGTCGTTGGCACCGGCGGCGACGGCTCGCACAGCCTCAATCTTTCGACCGGCGCGGCGCTACTGGCCGCCGCGTCGGGAGTTCGCATCGTCAAGCACGGCAACCGCTCGGTGTCCTCACGATCCGGCAGCGCCGACGTGCTCGAGGCCCTCGGCCTGCCGCTGCCGCTGGACGAGACTGCCGCCGGCCATTGCCTCGAGAAGACCGGATTCACTTTTCTGTTCGCCCCGCATTACCACCCGGCGATGAAAGCCATCGCGCCGGTGCGCGCGGCGCTCGGCGTGCGCACGATTTTCAACCTGCTGGGCCCGCTCGCGAATCCCGCCCAGGCGCCGTACGCGGTGATCGGCGCCTGGAGTCTCGAGGTCGCAAAGCTCATGGCCGAGACGCTCGCGGGCATGGAGATCCGACGCATGTTCGTCGTGCACGGCGACGGTGGTTGGGACGAGCCGACGCCCGCGACGCCATTCGCGCTTTTCGACGTGCGGCCGGGTTCCGTGACGCAGGCGAAAAGAACTGCCGCCGATTTCGGGCTTCCGGTCTGTGCCGAGGAGGACCTCAAGGGAAGTGACGCGGCGCATAACGCTCTGCGACTCGCCGCGGTGCTGCGCGGCGAGGAGCGTGGTGCACACCGCGACGCGCTCGTCATGGGTGCCGCGCTTGTGGCCGAGGTCACCGGTCTCGCGCCGGACGCCGCCGCGGGAACAAGGCTCGCGGCCGCTGCGATCGACGACGGACGGGCCGCAAGACTGCTCGACGGCATCGTCGCCTGGGGCAGGGAACGCGCCGGATGAGCGGCTTCCTCGATCGCATGGCTGCCTCGAGTCGAGCGCGTCTCGATGAGGCCCGCGCGCGTGAGCCGCTGCCGAGCCTGCGGGCCCGTGCGCTCGCGACGGAATCGCCACCGGCACTGCGACGGCATGGCGCCTTCGACCTGATCGCCGAGTTCAAGCGGCGCTCACCGGCACTCGGCCGCGTGGGCGACGACGACTTGGTCACCCGCGTGACCGCTTACGCACGGGCGGGTGCCGCGGCAGTCTCGGTGCTGACCGAACCCTCGCAGTTTCACGGCCGTCTCGAACATCTCGCGTCTGCCTCAGCGGCGCTGGCACCGCTTGGTGTGCCGACAATGCGGAAAGATTTTCTCGTAGATCCGTACCAGCTCTACGAAGCGCGTGCCGCCGGCGCCGGCGGCGTGCTGCTGATAGTCCGCATGCTCTCTCGTGACACTTTGGTCAAGATGCTCGACTGCGCTCGTGAACTCGATCTGTTCGTGCTGCTCGAGGTATTCGATGCCGTGGACATCGAGCGCGCCATGGCCGAGGTGGCGGTGGGTGTCCCCGAGCGGAGCATAAGGATCCCGCGGAGCGAGGGGACACCCCCGCCGGATCCCGGCCGTGGCGCGCCGGTGCTCATCGGCGTCAACTGCCGCGACCTGCAATCACTCGCGGTAATGCCGCAGCATTTCCGTGAGCTGGCCCCGCTGCTGCCAGCTGGTTTGGCGCACGTTGCCGAAAGCGGCATGACGACACCCGACGAGTGTGCCGATGTCGCGCGCAGCGGTTACGAATTGGCGCTGGTCGGCAGCGCGTTGATGACGGCGCCGGATCCGGCCGGCGTAATCCGCACGATGCTCGCGGCGGGCAGGGCAGCGGTATGAGTCTGCTGGTGAAGATCTGTGGCATGACAACCGAGGAGGGCATCGCTGCCGCCGTCGAAGCGGGTGCCAATGCAATCGGTTTCGTATTTCATGGGCCTTCGCCGCGCAATCTGTTGCCGCCGCGTGCGGCAGAGCTCGCGCGTGCGCTGCCTGCGGGCGTACTGCGCGTGGCGGTGACGCTGAATCCCGAGCAAGCGCTCGTGGACGCGGTGCTGGAGTCATTCGTGCCTGACGTCTGGCAGTCTGACGCCGCGGACTTCGACTCGATCCGGCTGCCGGCAGCGATCGAACGATGGCCGGTGCTGCGATCGGGCGGCTCGCCGCCGAATGCGCCGCCACCGCGCCTGCTGTTCGAAGCGGCGGCGAGCGGCGTCGGTGTGCAGGCGGACTGGCGCGCGGCGGCCGGGCTCGCGCGGCGGGGCGAACTGATCCTGGGCGGCGGTCTGGACGCGGCGAATGTCGGTGTCGCGATCGCGGCGGTGCGGCCCTTCGGGGTGGACGTGTCGAGCGGCGTGGAACGGAAGCCGGGCATCAAGGACCCGGCGATGATTCGTGAATTCATCGCGGCGGCTCGCGCCGCGGATCGGAGAACGACAACATGACTGCAGCACCTGTGGCCGATGAAGCCAGGCGCTTGCTCGCGGACGAACTGGCCGGGCGCTTCCCCGATGCGCGCGGCCGTTTTGGTCCCTTTGGCGGCCGTTACGTACCGGAGACGCTCGTGCCGGCGCTCGACCGGCTGCAGGCAGGTGTTGAACGCTTCCTGCATGCCGAAGAATTTCAGAGCGAGTTCGCGCGCGAGCTGCACGGCTGGGCGGGCCGGCCGACGGCGCTCACGCCTGCAAGCGGCCTGTCGCGGGACTGGGGCGCCGAAGTGTGGCTCAAGCGCGAGGACCTTGCGCACACGGGAGCGCACAAGATCAACAACGCCATCGGCCAGGCGCTGCTCGCGAAGCGGCTCGGCGCGAAGCGCGTCGTGGCCGAGACCGGCGCCGGCCAGCATGGCGTCGCGAGCGCCGCAGCCTGCGCGCGACTCGGCCTGCCCTGCATCGTATACATGGGCGCCGTGGACATCGAGCGCCAGGCACCCAATGTCGGGCGCATGAAACTGCTGGGCGCGGAGGTGATCCCGGTGACAAGCGGCGACCGGACGTTGCGCGCCGCGATCGACGAGGCGCTGCGCGATTGGGTCTCGGATCCGCTGTGCACCTACTACCTGCTCGGTTCAGCCGTCGGTCCGCATCCCTATCCGTATCTTGTGCGCGAGTTGCAGTCCGTGATCGGCCGCGAGGCGCGCGCGCAGATGCTGGCTGCGGCAGGCGCGTTGCCCGATGTGGCCGTCGCCTGTGTCGGCGGCGGCTCGAATGCAATCGGGCTGTTCCATCCGTTCCTGAATGACGGCAGCGTCGCACTGCTCGGCATCGAGGCTGGAGGCCGCGGGCCGGGGCTCGGCGACAATGCGGCAACACTCGCGTATGGGCGGCCGGGCGTGCTGCAGGGGAGTTTCACGATGCTGCTGCAGGACGTGCACGGCCAGGTCCAGGAGACGCATTCGGTGTCCGCCGGACTCGACTATTCCGGTGTCGGGCCGGAGCACGCATTGCTGCAGGCGACCGGCCGCGTGCGCTACGAAATCGCGAGCGACGGCGAGGCGCTGGCCGCGGTCCAGCAATGCTGCCATCTCGATGGCATCCTGCCGGCGCTCGAAAGCGCCCATGCGTTGGCCGGCGCACATCGCTACGCCCTTGCGCATCCAGGCTGCCGGATCCTGGTCGGGCTGTCGGGACGCGGCGACAAGGATATGTCCACGTTACTCGCGACGCTGCTCGCGGACCAATGATGCTGCCTCGCGAATCGATCACGCAGGCGATACGCGACGCCTCGGTGCGCGGCGCGCCGGCACTCGTCGCATTCATGACCGCCGGTTTCCCCGGTCGCGCGCAGTTTGCGGAGACACTGTGCAGGATCGGCACGGCCGCGGACGTGATCGAGATCGGTGTGCCGTTCTCGGATCCGATGGCGGACGGCATGACGATTCAGCGCTCGAGCCGCGCCGCACTCGCGGAAGGCGTGACCCTCGCCTGGATCATCGCCGAGCTTACGACTCTCGCACAGCGCCCGCGGGCGCCCCTGCTGCTGATGAGTTACCTCAACCCGCTGCTCGCCTATGGCATTGAGCGCCTGCCAGGCGATGCGCAGACAGCCGGGATCGCGGGATTGATCGTGCCGGACCTGCCATTCGAGGAGTGCGCGGATCTCCGCGCTGCGCTGGACGGGATGGGAATGGCGCTGGTGCAGATGGTGACGCCCGTGACGCCGCCGGAGCGCCTGACGATGCTCGCGCGCGAATCGCAGGGCTTCGTCTATGCCGTCACGATGACCGGCACGACCGGCCGCGATGTGGCGGTGCCGGACGCCGTGCTCGATTACCTCGATCGCGTGCGGGCAGCAGCGACGGTGCCCGTCTGCGCGGGCTTCGGCATTCGGCATGCAGCCCAGGTCGCGCGACTGGCGGGCCACGCCGACGGCGCGATCGTCGGCTCGGCGCTCGTCGAAGCGCTCGAGCGCCACGAGGATCCGGCGGCATTCCTGCGTGGCCTGCGCGGCGGCTAAAAAACGCCGGCTGTGCTGCGGCCGAGTCAGCGCCGGCGATACAGGTGCGTGAAACGGTCCGTCTTGCCGCGCACGGCGGGATCGAAGACCAGCTTCGTCAGGTCGTCGCCGGGATTGCGCAATCCGTCCCAGGTCTTCTCGAGATCGAAACCGTGGCTCACGATGTCCCGCTTGGCGAACACCTCGTCGATGCGGTGGAGACTCTGCGCGGGCGCGCTGCCTGATCCGGCAGCGGCCGCGTGATCGACGATCAGCAGGCGACCGCCCGGCTTCAGCGCGTCATGCAGCTGGTCCAGGAAGCCATCGGCGTCAATCCCCGGCCAGCCGTCCTTCTCGTCAACGTAGTACAGGTCGTGATAGGACATGAAGATAACGATCAGGTCGAATGATTCGCGGCCGAGCTTCAGGTCGCAGGTCTCCACGACGCGCAGCTCGGTGTTCGGCAGTCGGTCGCCGTCGAATCGCGGTTTGATCTCCTTGCCGGCGAATTGCAAGTAGGGTGTGTTATTGACGAGCCGGACATGGCCTCGCGGGCCGACTGCCCGCGCCATCAGCTCGGTCCAATAGCCGCCACCGCCGAACACGTCGGCGATCACCATGCCAGGTGCAATGCCGGCGAATGCCATCAGTTCGGCGGGACGATCGCGCGTGTCCCGCTCGCGATCCTTGTCGCTGCGTTCCGCGGCGGCGACCGCTACGGCGATGCTGGCCAGTACATCGGCGGCCTGCAGCGGTGTTGAAACCATGATCATCAGGGCGGCTGCGATGAAGAGGCGGCGCATGGGGGTCTCCCGGTTCAAGTCAATCGGCATGCGAAGCGTCGGACTATAGATTCCAGCAGCGGGGCGCAATCAAGGCTTGCGCCAGGCGGTTACCGGGCTGCGACGGGGCGTTTACTCCCCGCCGCCGGACACGCCGCGGCGGTAGTCCAGGGGCGGCGCGCGGTCGCCGAGCACCGGTTTGTACTGATAGTCCGGTCCGCGGCGCTCCTCGAACTCCGCGCGGGCCTTTGCGATGAGCCCGGGATTCGTGAACAGCTCGGCGCCCGTCAGCGCAATTGCCTGCGATGCAACGTTCATGCCCTTGTTGCCTATGGTCATGCCGCCGGCGGCGACGGCCTGCCAGCTGTGCGCGGGTGTTCCCGGCACCCAGGCGGCGGCGCGCAAGCCCGCGGTCGGCACATTCCAGCTGACGTCTGCGACGTCCGTCGAGCCTGTGCCGGGCCGCCGGAAATCGAATTCCTGCACCTTCGCCTCCGAGCCGAGCGGCATGGTCGGCGCCTTCATGCTCGAGTAAAGCTCCGCGGCGAAGGCCCGCTCCTCGGCGGAGTAGGTGACGCCCCCCACCTCGATGAGCTTCGCGTGCATTACGCGCGCGAGCGTCTCGTTGGGCAACAGGCTGTGCACGCCGCCGATGATCTCGTAGTCCATGCTGGTTCCGGTGCCGAGCGCCGCTCCCTCCGCAGCCTTGGCGACGCGCTCGAAGACTTCCTCGACGACGCGCGTGTCGGCATGGCGGACGTAATAATAGGATTCCGCGAAGTCGGGCACGACGTTAGGCGCCGAGCCGCCGTTCGTGATCACGTAGTGAATGCGCGCGTCGGGCGGCACGTGCTCGCGCATCAGGTTGACCATGGCATTCATCGCCTCAACGCCGTCGAGCGCCGAGCGCCCGACCTGCGGCGACGCGGAAGCATGTGCGGAGAGACCGTGGAACCGGAACTTGGCGGTCTTGTTGGCAAGCGACGGCTCGAGTCCCACGGCGTTGACGTCGGACGCATGCCAGTGCAGCACCGCACCCACGTCCTTGAAAAGGCCCGCGCGCACCATGTAGACCTTGCCGGCACCGCCTTCTTCCGCCGGCGTGCCATAGAGACGGATCGTTCCGGGCGTTTGGCTCTTCTCCAGCCAGTGCCGAAGTGCAATCGCTGCAGAAACGCTGGCAGTGCCAAAGAGATGATGCCCGCAGGCATGACCCGAGAGCCGTCCGGAAAGTGGGCGGCGCACCGGTACCGCGTCCTGCGTGATTCCGGGCAACGCGTCGAACTCGGCGAGGATTCCGATCACGGGCTCGCCCTTGCCAAAGCTCGCGACGAAGGCCGTCGGAATGCCGGCGACGCCCGCCTCGACCTTGAATCCCTCGGCAGACAACTCCTTCTGCAACAATGCGGAGCTCTTCACTTCCTGGTAGCCGACCTCGGCCCACTCCCAGATCGAGCGGGCGACTTGTGCATCGCGCGCGGCGCGACCGGCCAGGAATTGCCGGATTCCGTCATCGGCTTGTGCGGCGCCTGGGAATGCGATGCCGACGACGATCGTGATGGTGGCGGCGAGTTTCATGAGCCTGTTCCGGTGGCGAGGGCGGCAAGCTTAGCGCCGGCGGGTGCGCGCATCCACCCCTGATCCGCTACGATTCGGCGACCGGAGAAAGGAGCCCCCGATTGAAGCGTGTTTACACGGCCGAAACGCTGGTGCACGTCGTGCACGTGCAGAATGTGCTGGCGGCGAATGGCATCGCGGCAGAGCTTCGCAATGCGCGCCTGGCCGGCGCGCTGGGCGAGATCCCCTTCCTCGAAACCTGGCCGCAGCTCTGGGTGGACGAACGGCTGTATGACTGGGCGAACCAGGTAATCGAGCGTAACCTGCGCGAGCCGGCCGAGCCGCGCGAGCCCTGGATCTGCGCGGGCTGCGGCGAGCGCATCGAAGGCCAGTTCACCGAATGCTGGCGCTGCGGTGCGAAGGACCCGTTGATCGACGCATGACCGCCAATCGCTTCATCGTCATCGGACGCAGGTTCCGCGGACCGCCGCAGTCCGGCAATGGCGGTTATGTCTGCGGAGTCCTGGCCGGAGCCGCGGGCTCGGCGCTGCGGGTGCGCCTGTTGCGGCCACCGCCGCTCGATCAGCCGCTGGAAATCCGCGAGGATCCGGAGAACTCGCAGATCCTGCTGGTGCACGGCGAAGAACCCGTGGCCAGCGGCCGGCCGGGGACGCTTGACCTATCCGTGCCGGAGCCGCCGACCTATACCGACGCGCTCGCCGCGACGCGCGGTTACGAGGGATTCCGCGAGCATGCCTATCCGGGCTGTTTCGTCTGCGGGCCGGAGCGCGCGCGCGGCGACGGCATGAGGATCTTCGCGTCCGCGGTCGAGAGCCGCGACCTGTACGCCGCGGCCTGGTTGCCGGATGCGTCGCTAGCGGGCGCGGACGGCAAGGTCCTGCCGGAGTTCATGTGGGCCGCCCTCGATTGCCCCGGTTTTTTCGCGACCGGCGTGGCCGCAAGCGGCCCGCTGCTGGGCGAGTACCTGGCGCGCGTCGACCGACGCGTGCATGCGAGCGCCGCCTGCGTCGTGATCGGCTGGTCGGTTGGCCACGAAGGCCGCAAGCACTACACCGGCACGGCGATATTCGACGACTCCGGCGAACTCTGCGCGCGAGCCACCGCGACCTGGATCGAACCAAGACAGTCCTAGCGGCTGCTGCCTGACTAGGCCGAACGGCGGAGACGGCTCGCGAGCAGAAGCGCGCCGCCGACGGCGAGCAGCCACCCAATCCAGCCGGGCCGGGTGCCGACCGAGAGCCATATGACGCCGCCCAGGAATGATGCGGCGGCCGCGACGATGGCATCGCTGCGTCGACGATCCTCGCGCAGCTCGCTGCGCAATGCGTCGAGCGAAGCGGATTCGGTGCGGACCAACAGGCGCTCGTCGTAAGCCTGGCGGATCGCGCGGCGCGCGATGACTGGCAGGAGCTTGAGCGCGTCGGCGACGTCGGGCCAATTGCTGCGGATGTGCTCCACAATCGCGCGCGGGCCGGTGCGCTCGCGCATCCATTCGCGCAGAATCGGCTGGGCGGTCTTCCATAGGTCGAGCTCAGGATAGAGCTCGCGGCCGACACCTTCGATGTTCAGCAGCGTCTTCTGCAGCAGGATCAGCTGGGGCTGAATCTGCATCTGGAAGCGCCGGGCGATCTCGAATAGGCGCAACAGTACGACCCCGAAAGAAATGTCCCTCAGCGGCTTGTTGAATATCGGTTCGCAAACGGTGCGTACGGCGCTCTCGAGCTCGTCCACGCGCGTGCCGGCCGGCACCCAGCCGCTCTCGACGTGCAGCACCGCGACCTTGCGATAATCGCGCTCGAAGAAAGCCAGGAAATTGCCGGCCAGGTAGAGCTGGTCGCGAGGGTCGAGCGTACCGACGATCCCAAAGTCCACCGCCACGTACTTCGGGTTCGCCGGGTCATCGACGTCGACGAAGATGTTGCCCGGGTGCATGTCGGCGTGGAAGAAGTTGTGGCTGAACACCTGCGTGAAGAAAATCTTCACGCCGTTCTCGGCGAGCTTCTGGATGTCGGTGCCAATTGCGCGCAGCCGCGCGACGTCCGAGATCTGCACGCCATGGATGCGCTCCATGACCATGACCTCGCGCCGGCACAGGTCCCAGTGGACCTCCGGCACGTGCAGCATCGTGGAGCCCGCAAAATTGCGCTTGAGTTGCGAGGCATTGGCGGCCTCGCGCATGAGGTCGAGCTCGTCGAGGACGGTCTTCTCGTACTCGGCCACGACCTCGGTCGGGCGCAGGCGCCGGGACTCGGGCCAGTAGCGTTCGGCGAGCGCCGCGAGCGCGTGCAGCACCTCGAGATCGCGGCCGATTACCGCGCGCATGCCGGGGCGCAGCACCTTGACGACGACCGCGCGGCCGTCGGTCAAGGACGCTGCGTGCACCTGCGCGATCGATGCGGCCGCAAGTGGGGTCTCGTCGAAGCTTCCGAAAAGCTGCGCGACCGGGTTGCCGAGTGCTTCCTCGATGCGCGCCTTCGCGACGTCACCGGGGAAGGGCGGCACGCGATCCTGCAGCTTGGCGAGCTCGTCTGCGATATCGATCGGCAGCAGGTCGCGCCGCGTGGACAGGAGCTGGCCGAACTTGACGAAGATGGGCCCCAGTTCCTCGAGTGCGAGCCGCAAGCGCTCCGCGCGTGTGCCGCGGCGGCGCGTGAACCAGGTCCACGGCGACAGGTAGAAGACGAAGCGCAGCGGCCGGTACAGATGCGTCGCGCGCACGAAGTCGCCCAGGCCGTAGCGCACCAGCACGCGATGGATGGTCAGCAGCCGCCCGGCGACGCGCATCGAGATCAACGCCGGCCCCCCGCGTGCTCAAGACGCGCGAGCCGTGCCTCGAGGCGATCGGTCGCCTCGCGGATGGCATCCACGCCAGTGAGGAATTCGTCGATCTCGGTCCGCGCCGGGACGTCGCGTCCCTCCTCGGTCAGGTATTCGGCGACGTTCTGCGCGAAGGTGTCGCGTGCCTTGCGGCCGAATTGCACTGCGCCGCGCGCGAGGCTCGCGAGGTGGTGCGCAAAGGCATCGCCCGTGAGGCGTGAAAGTTCTTCCTCGAGGTCAGGCTGCGCGGCGGCGAACAGCTTCTGGAAGCCCTGCGCGACCTCGGCGTCACCCGTGATCTGAAGGCTGCCGCTGCGGAACGACTCCGCCGGGGCCGGTGCGGCGAGCCTGGCGAGCGACAGCGGCGTGCCCTCGATCGTCGCGTCGGCTGGTGTGTCGCCGCCTCTGCCAATTGTGATGCGATCAGCCGCCGCCTCGATGCGCACGCGAAATGGTGTCGCGGCGACCCGGATCTCGAGCGACTTGCCGGCGATCTGCGCCAGCAGCCCGCGGGCACGCGACGAGCCCTCGATATTGCGGTTGAGCAGCGACTCCAGTGGGCGCAGCAAAGGTTCCGGCATCATCGATGCTCAGTAAACGCAGCCGCGATGCAGCGCAACAATACCGCCGGCGAGGTTGTGCCAGCGGCAGTCCTCGAAGCCGGCTTCGCCCATCATCGCCGCGAGAGTCGCCTGGTCCGGATGCATGCGGATGGACTCGGCGAGATAGCGATAGCTGGCCTCGTCGCCGGCGACGAGGCGGCCGAGCGCGGGCAGCAGGCCGAAGGAGTAGGCGTCGTAGAGGGGCTTGAGGCCCGCAAGCTGCGGCTGCGAGAACTCGAGCACGAGCAGCTGTCCGCCCGGCCGCAGCACGCGGCGCATCGACGAGAGCGCCGCCGCCTTGTCGGTCACGTTGCGAAGCCCAAACGCGATCGTCACGCAGTCGAACGTGCGATCGGGGAATGGCAGATACTCTGCATTCGCAATCACGAAGGCCACATTGCGGGCGATTCCCGCATCGAGTAGCCGGTCGCGGCCGCGCGACAGCATTTCCCAGTTGATGTCGGTCAGCACCGCCAGTCCCGACGACCCGACCTGGCGCGCGAGGCCGGCGCCGAGGTCGCCGGTGCCGGAGGCGACGTCGAGCGCGCGTTGGCCGGGGCGCAGGCCGGTCTGGGACAGCGCGAAGCGCTTCCAGAGCCGGTGCAGGCCGCCCGACATCAGGTCGTTCATGAGATCGTACTTGCCGGCGACCGAATCGAACACGCCGCGCACGCGCGCGGCCTTTTCAGACGCGGCGACCTGCTCGTAGCCGAAGTCCACGGTCTGGCCGGCGCGCTGGCTGGAGTGGTCTGGATTCATGAGCTTGGCGGGGTGGGCCCGCAGCCGATTCTACGTCAGGCAGGTGGCTTGCGCTCGTAACCG
Organism: uncultured Steroidobacteraceae bacterium; assembly: GCA_964477175.1. Classification (GTDB taxonomy): domain Bacteria; phylum Pseudomonadota; class Gammaproteobacteria; order Steroidobacterales; family Steroidobacteraceae; genus SCUD01. Next base: position 16,139 of record CAYZDW010000277.1, read on the forward strand.
AGCTTGTCGCAGCGCTCCAGGTAGCGAGCCCACTTCCGGTCGTACTCGGCGCCGAGTTCACGCAGGTAATCCCAGCTGTAGAGACCCGTGTTGTGGCCGTCGTCGAAATGCAGCCGCACGGCATAGACGCCGATCGGTTCGACCTGCGTCACCTGCACCGATTCCTTCGCGAGTTCCAGCTTGCCCTCGTCACCGCCGTGACCACGCACCTCCGCCGACGGCGAGAAGACGCGCAGGTACTCGAATGGCAGCGCATAAAGCGTGCCGTCCGGCCAGGCGACCTCGACGACGCGCGATTTGCGCTTGACCTTGATTTCGTTTGGCGCCTTCATGCGCCGCTACTTGCGTCGCCGGGCGCGCGGATGGGATTCATCGTAAACACGGGCCAGGTGCTGAAAATCCAGGTGCGTGTAGACCTGCGTCGTGCTGATGTCGGCGTGGCCCAGCAATTCCTGCACGCCGCGCAGGTCGCGGCTGGATTCCAGGAGGTGCGTCGCGAAGGAATGTCGCAGCAGGTGCGGATGCACTGGCACGCCGAGGTCGGTGCCGGCGGCCCAGCGGCGTATGCGCAACTGGATCGCGCGCCCACCGAGACGCCGGCCATTCTGGCCGACGAACAGCGCCGTGACGCCCGGTTTCACGAGCGCCGCCCGCTCGGTGAGCCAGGTACGCAAAGTCGCGAGCGCCTGGCGGCCAACCGGAAGGATCCGTGTCTTAGAACCCTTGCCGAGCACGCGCACGGTTCGATCGGCGAGATCGAGGTCCGCGACGTCGAGCCCGGCGAGTTCCGCGAGCCGCAGGCCCGAGGAATACAGCAGTTCCATCATCGCGAGATCGCGACGCGACAAGGGATCGGCAGCCTTGCGTTCCAGCAGGCTGGCGACCTGGTCGACGTCGAGTGTCTTCGGCAGACGCTTCGCGGCCTTTGGCGCGCGGATGTCGGCGGCAGGATTGGCTTCGATCACGCGCTCGCGGATCAGGTAGTTGAAAAATCCGCGCAGCGCGGACAATCGGCGCTGCACGCTGCGCGGCCCAAGGCCGTCACGATGCTCGCGGGCCGCGAAGGTCCGGATGTGGAAATTGTCGAGCTTGCCCCACGAGCCGAGGCGCTCGGCTTCGCAGAAAGCGGCGAGTGCGCCGAGGTCGCGGCGGTAGTTGGACTCCGTATGCGGTGACAGCCTGCGCTCGGTCCGCAGGTGGGCCAGGTAGCGCTCGATCCAGGCGTTCGCGCCGGCCTGCATCAGTCCTCGGCGAGCGCGGCCGCGATGAGTTCGCCGATGCGCGCGAGAAAATCCGTGCTCATCGTGGGGTTGAAGCGCTGCGAATCGTGCGAGCCGCAGGCCAGCAGGCCGAGATTGCCCTTGGGGCCGAGCGGCACGAGCGCGACCGAACCGATCTCGACCGACCCGGCGCCGAACAGGAAATCGCGCTGCGAATCGCGCAGCTGCCCGCAACGCGGCTTGCCGGAACTGAACAGCGTCTCGAAGGAACGCAGGT
>CAYZDW010000278.1:0-3049 GCA_964477175.1 uncultured Steroidobacteraceae bacterium
GTGGGCTCTGCCACGCCGATCGCGTAGGAAACCTGGATCTCGCAGCGGCTTGCGAGGCCCGCCGCGACCAGGTTCTTCGCGACATATCGTGCCGCATAGCCCGCGGAACGGTCGACCTTCGAAGGGTCTTTGCCGGAGAACGCGCCGCCGCCATGGCGCGCCATGCCGCCAGAGGTGTCGACGATGATCTTGCGGCCGGTCAGGCCGCAATCGCCGACCGGGCCGCCGATGACGAAACGGCCGGTCGGGTTGATGTGATAGCGCGTGCGCCGGCTGAGGAACCTGGCCGGCAACACCGGCTTGATGATCTCTTCCATGACCGCTTCGTGCAGGTCCTTCTGGCGCACTTCGGGGGCATGCTGGGTCGACAGCACGACCGCCTCGATGCCGACCGGCTTGTGGTCCTCATAACGGAAGGTCAGCTGGCTCTTGGCGTCCGGCCTGAGCCACGGCAGCTTCGCATTGCGGCCCTTGCGTACCTGCGCCTGGCGCTTGACCAGCTTGTGCGCGTAATGAATGGGGGCGGGCATGAGCGCCTTCGTCTCGTTCGTGGCATAGCCGAACATCAGCCCCTGGTCGCCGGCACCCTGATCCTGCGGATTCTTCCGATCCACGCCCCGGGAGATGTCGCTCGACTGCTTGCCGATGACATTGATGACGCCGCAGGTTCGGCCGTCGAAGCCGACCGTCGACGACGTGTATCCGATGTCGCAGATGACGTCGCGCACGAGTACTTCCAGGTCGATCCAGGCGCGGGTCGTGACCTCGCCGGCGACCACCGCGACACCGGTCTTGACCATGGTCTCGCAGGCCACGCGCGCACGCGCATCGCGCGCCAGCAGCGCATCGAGCACCGCGTCCGAGATCTGGTCGGCGACCTTGTCCGGGTGGCCTTCTGAGACCGATTCGGAAGTGAACAAGTAACGGCCTGGCATCGAAAAATTATAGCGCATCGGTGACAATGAACGGATTTCCCACCAGGGGAGCCTGATGCCCAGCCGCCGCGAGCTCGCCAACGCCATAAGAGCCCTCAGCATGGACGCGGTGCAACGCGCCAATTCCGGTCATCCGGGGATGCCGATGGGCATGGCGGACATCGCGCAAGTGCTGTGGGGCGATTTCCTGAAGCACAACCCCGGCAATCCGCGCTGGCCGGACCGCGACCGCTTCGTGCTGTCGAACGGCCATGGCTCGATGCTGCTCTATTCGGTGCTGCACCTGACCGGTTATCCGCTGTCGATGGACGAGCTGCGTAACTTCCGCCAGCTCGGTTCGCGCACCGCCGGGCATCCGGAACACGAGATCGAGATTGGCATCGAGACGACCACGGGCCCGCTGGGCCAGGGCCTCGCCAACGCGGTCGGCATGGCGCTCGCCGAGAAACTGCTGGCTGCGGCGTTCAACCGCCCCGGGCACGAGATCGTCGATCACCACACCTGGGTGTTCCTGGGCGACGGCTGCCTGATGGAAGGCATTTCGCACGAGGTCTGTTCGCTGGCCGGCACCTGGGGCCTCGGCAAGCTCATCTGCTTCTATGACGACAACGGTATCTCGATCGACGGCGAGGTTTCCGGCTGGTTCACCGATGACACGCCGAAGCGCTTCGAGGCCTACGGATGGCAGGTGATCAGGAACGTCGACGGCCACGACGCAGACAGCGTGGTGCGCGCGATACGCCGCGCGAAACGCGAGAAATCGAAGCCGACTCTGATCTGCTGCAAGACCGTGATCGGCTACGGCGCGCCGAACAAGCAGGGCAAGGAGGAATGCCATGGCGCGGCGCTCGGCGCGGACGAGGTCGCGCTCGCCCGCAGCACACTCTCCTGGCCGTGCGAGCCCTTCGTGATCCCCGACGGGATCCGCGCCGCCTGGGACGCGCGCGCAGCGGGCCGGCGCGCCGAGAATCGCTGGAAAAAGCGCTGGAAGGCGTATCAGTCCGCGCATCCCGACCTCGCCGCGGAGCTCGAGCGCCGCAGCGCGGACCGGCTGCCCGCCGGATTCGAGGATCGGGTCGCGCAGGGAATCGCGGCTGCCCAGGCGGCCGGCCAGGCCCTGGCGACCAGGCAGAGTTCACAGGCGGTGCTGAATGCGCTCGGCGGATTGCTGCCCGAGCTGCTCGGAGGCTCAGCCGACCTGACCAGCTCGAACAACACGCAGATCAAGGGATCGGCGGTCTACACGCCCTCGACTGGCGAAGGCCGCTACATACATTACGGAGTGAGGGAATTCGGGATGGGCGCGATCATGAACGGGATCGCGCTGCATGGCGGCTTCATTCCGTACGGCGGCACCTTCCACGTGTTCGCAGACTACGCGCGCAGTTCATTGCGCATGGCGGCGATCATCGGCACCGGCAGCATTTTCGTGCTGACGCACGATTCGATCGGACTCGGCGAGGACGGACCGACCCACCAGCCGGTGGAGCACCTGGCATCGCTTCGGATGATCCCGCGCATGGAAGTCTGGCGGCCCTGCGATACTGCCGAGACCTGGGTCGCCTGGGCCGCCGCGATCCGGCGCCGCATGGCGCCCACGGTACTCGCGCTGACGCGCCAGACGCTGCCGCCCCAGGCGCGCGATGCGGCGCAGCTCGATGCGATCCGCCGCGGAGGTTACGTGCTGGTCGATTGCGCAGCGCCGCGATGCATACTCATTGCGAGTGGCTCCGAAGTCGCGCTCGCGGTCGAGGCCGTGGCCCTGCTGGCGCGCCGCGGCGTCGGCGCAAGAGTTGTTTCGATGCCCTGCACCAGCGTGTTTGATGCGCAGGACGATTCCTGGCGCGCGTCGGTGTTGCCGCGCGAAGTTGAGTGCCGCATCGCGATCGAGGCGGGCGCAACCGACGGCTGGTGGCGGTTCGTCGGCGCGCGCGGCCGCGTCATCGGCATGACGCGCTTCGGCGCCTCGGGCCAGGGCAAGGATCTGTTCCGGCATTTCGGCTTCACGGCCGAAGCCGTCGTCGAGACAGTGGAATCGATGCTGAAAACGGGAGACAACTGACCATGGCGATCAAGGTGGGCATCAACGGCTATGGCCGGATCGGCCGCAACGT
>CAYZDW010000279.1:0-4213 GCA_964477175.1 uncultured Steroidobacteraceae bacterium
TTTGCGGCTCGCCCAGTATCAGCGAATCAAGCCCCGACGCCACGGAATACACATGGCGAACGGCGTCCGCGCCCTCGAGACGATAGAGACAGTCCTTCAGTGCGGGATTGCCGCCGGACCAGGACGCCAGCCAGTCCGGAAGCGATGCGGCGCCTGCATCCACGACGCAATAAAGTTCGGTCCGGTTGCAGGTCGACACGATCAGCCCTTCATGTACGCCCGGCAGCGCGCCGAGCGCGGCCAACGCCTGCGGCAGACGCTCCGCGTCGAATACGATGCGTTCGCGCACGTCGATTGGCGCGGTCCGGTGATTCAGTCCGAAGACGAGGAGCGACATGGTCAGCCGCAAGCAAGAACCCGATGGATTGTCCGGTAACGATCACGGCAGCACAAGCGCTGGGCTATAGTGATGCGATGTCAAATTGGCTGCGCTGCCTCGCGCTGGTGCTGTCAGCAGGCGCTTCGCATCCCATCGTCGCGGCTGCGCGCTGTCCCGCCGGCGACGCATACGACCTCGCCATGAGCGCCGAGCAGGCGCTGGCCCGCGCCGAATGGCCGTCGGCCGCGCGGCATTACGCCTGCGCCGCACAGCGCTCGGACGATGCGGCGCTGGCCGAGCGCGCGACCCGCAGCGCGTACGACAACCACCAGCTCGCTCACGCGGTCGCGGGCGCGCGGCGCTGGCTCGAACTCGTGCCGGATAGCGAGGTCGCGCGCCGTTATCTCGCAACCGGCCTGTTGCGGCTCTATGACGATGACGCGGCTGCGCAGCAGTTCGCCGAGTTGCTCAACGCGTCCTATCAGGACCGCGCGCGCGGTTACGTCGTGCTGCTCGGCATCCTCGCGGAAGAGCGCAACGAAACCGGTGCCGCGCGCGTGATGGAGCGCCTGGCCGCCGCGGATCCCGGGCTCGCCGAGGCGCAATACGCGGTCAGCGTGTTGTGGCAGCGCGCCGAGGACGGCACTCGGGCGCTGGCGGCGGCGCGTCGCGCGATCGAATTGCGGCCGGGGTGGCGCATGGCCGAGCTTGCGGAGGTGCGTGCGCTCTCGACGCTCGGACGACGCGAGGAAGCGACGCAGCGATCGACCGCGCTCGCGGCCGGCGACGATGCGTTTTCCAGGATCAGCCACGCATGGCTCCTGCTCGGGGACGACCGGCGTGACGAGGCCACCGCGATCTTCGAGGAATTGCGCAGCTCCGACGCGGCGGCAAGCGATGCACTCGAAGGTCTCGGCGCCATCGCGCTGGACGAGCGACGGTTCGACGACGCGGCACGGATATTCAACGAACTCTCTCGCGACCCGCAGAACACGGACACCGTGCTGTGGCATCTGGGGCGCATCGCGGAAGAGCGCGGCGATCGCGCGCTCGCCGCCCGGCACTACCAGCGCATCAACTCGGGTTCGCGCGCGGTGGCGGCCCAGTCGCGTGCCTATCGGCTGCATCGCGAGCTTGGCGCGCCGGAACGCGCGGAGCTTCAGCTCGACGAGTTCCTCGCGGCGGCGCCGGCGAGCACGCGTGACGTGGTCGCGGGTGTCGCATCGCTCCTGGTCGAGGAAGGCCAGGGCGAGCAGGCCGTGGCGCTCCTGGACCGCGCGTTGACGCTGATGCCAGACGATGACCTGCGGCTCGCGCGCGGTTTCCTGATGGAGCGCCTCGGGCGGCTACCCGAGGCAGTCGCCGACATGCGCGCCGTCGCCGGTCGCCGTCACGATGACCCGGTGGCGCTCAATGCGCTGGGCTACACGCTGGTCGACCGGTCGATCGCGATCGAAGAGGGCCATCGCCTGGTGGTCCAGGCGCTCGCGGCGAAGCCGGATAGCTTCGCGATCCAGGACTCCATGGGGTGGGCGCTCGTGCGCCTGGGCCGGCTCGACGAAGGCCGGGCCTGGCTCGAGCAAGCCTGGGACCGCTCCGAGGATCCGGAGGTCGCCGCACATCTGGGCGAGACCTTGTGGCTGCTGGGCCGGACCGTGGAAGCGCGCCGCGTCTGGGACGAGGCGCTTGCGGAGAATCCCGACAGCCCGCCCTTGCTGCGCGCCATCGAGCGCCACCCCCGGTGATTCGCCATGCCGCAGCCTGCGGTGCCTTGCTGCTGGCCGCCGGTTGTGCGTCATTGCCACCGGCCGGTGACGCCGGAAACTGGCCGGCGCGCCGGTTCGAACTTCAGTCGCTGCAAACCTGGACGCTGAATGGACGCGTGGCTGTTGCGACCGCCACCGAGGGGTTCTCGGGTGGCCTGACCTGGCGGCAGGATGGCCCGCGAGCCGAGATCGAGCTACGTGCGCCGCTAGGCGGCACGGCACTCTCGATTCGGATCGACGGCCCCGCGATGTCGGTCACCGATGGAAGCGGCGTAACCGTCGACGGCGACGCGGCCCATGACATGGTTGCGGCTGAAATCGGCGCACCGCTGCCGGTGGCGGAACTGCGCTATTGGCTGGTCGGCGCGCCCGCCCCCGATGCGTCTCACCGCGAAGCGCTCGGGCCCGATGGCCGACTCGAGAGCCTCGAGCAGGCGGGTTGGCAGGTTCGTTACGGGCGTTACGAGGCCGTCGGCATCGTTGTGCTGCCCGCGCGAATGGAGATCGAGTCGGAGACCGTGCGGCTCCGCCTCGCGGTGGCGAGCTGGGGGCTCGCGCCATGAGGTCGGCGGACTGGCCGGCTCCGGCCAAGCTCAATCTGTTCCTGAACATCCTCGGTCGTCGCGAGGACGGGTACCACGAGCTGCAGACCGTCTACCAGCTGGTCGACCTCTCGGACCAGCTGTCCTTCCAGCTGCGCGACGATGGCGAAATCCGCCGGCTCGAGGGTCCAGCCTCCGTGCCGGCGGAGGCGGACCTGGCCGTGCGCGCGGCGCGCGAGCTACAGGCGGCAACCGGCGTTCAAATGGGAGTCGACATCCGGCTCAGCAAGCGCATTCCAATCCAGGGAGGGCTCGGCGGCGGTAGCTCGGACGCAGCGACGACCCTGGTCGCGCTCAATGAAATCTGGAGGCTCGATTGGCCGGCCGAGCGGCTGGCGGAGCTGGGTTGCGGGATCGGGGCGGATCTGCCGCTGTTCATCCATGGCCAGAGCGCCTGGGCGGAGGGGGTCGGCGAGCGCCTGACGCCGCTCCCGCTGCCGCCACGGCACTATGCGATCGTTTTTCCGGGTATTGGAGTCAGCACGGCCGAGGTATTTCAGGCACCTGAATTGACAAGGAATTCTCCGAAGATGACAATCCGCGGTTTCCTGCAGTCAGGCGGACGCAATGATTGCGCGCCAGTGGCGACCGGGCGCTACCCTGAAGTCGCCAGGGCGCTGGCTTGGCTTGCGCGGCGCGGCGAAGCCTGCCTGACTGGAACCGGCAGTTGCGTGTTCGCCGGTTTCGCGGACCGGGCGCAGGCCGAGGCGGCGCTTGCGGACCTGCCGGGCGGCTGGACGGGTTTCGTGGCAAGGGGCCTCGACCGCTCGCCGCTGCAGGAACGCCTGGCGGCGGAACGGACCCGGCATGCACAGGGTTGACGAATGGGGTGTCGCCAAGTGGCAAGGCAACGGATTTTGATTCCGTCATACGAAGGTTCGAATCCTTCCACCCCAGCCAGTTGATGCGCGGCGCGCGTTGCACGCCGGCATGAGGGAGACTCGCGTGGACCAGTCCACGATGGCGGTGTTCACCGGCAATGCGAATCCGATGCTCGCGCAGGACATCGCGCGGCATCTGATGCAGCCGCTGGGGCGCGCCTTCGTCGGCCGGTTCAGCGACGGCGAGATACAGGTCGAGATCATGGAGAACGTCCGCGGCAAGGACGTCTACCTGGTGCAATCGACCTGTCCGCCGGCGAACGAGCACCTGATGGAGCTCCTGATCATGGCAGACGCCTGCCGGCGCGCCTCGGTGGGGCGGATCACCGCGGTGATCCCTTACCTGGGTTACGCGCGCCAGGACCGGCGGCAGCGCGCGACACGGGTGCCGATCACGGCGAAGCTGATAGCCGACATGATCGGCCGCGCGGGCGTGAATCGGGTGTTGACGGTGGATCTGCACGCGGACCAGATCCAGGGCTTTTTCGATATACCGGTCGACAATGTTTATGCATCGCCCGTGCTGCTGGGCGAAGTCTGGAAGCAGAAGTACGAAAACATGATCGTCGTCTCGCCGGATGTCGGCGGCGTGGTGCGTGCAAGGGCGCTGGCGAGGCGTCTGGACAATGCGGACCTGGCGATCAT
>CAYZDW010000280.1:0-5198 GCA_964477175.1 uncultured Steroidobacteraceae bacterium
CGATCAGGTCCCGGATGTCTTCAAGGGTTACGTGCTTGCTGATCGAGGCGTCGTAGAGGCGCCGGTTGGCGTACTTCTTGATCAGGCGATCCTTGGTCATGGCCGGAGTGTACCGGATCATGCCGCAGTGCGATAACGCACTGCGGCAAGACGCGAGGTGACGGCGACGCACGCAAAAAAAAGGACGGCGAGCCGAAGGCGCGCCGTCCCGAGGGGGATGGGTCAAAGACCGATCAGGCGGCTTTCTTGGCCCGGGTGGTCTCGGCGACCGTCTGGTCGAACCACTTGGTCAGCTCGGCCTGGTGCTCGGTCGAGAGCTTGACCAGATCCTGCGAACGCTGCGTCGCCTGCTCGGCGAACTGCGTGGTCAGCTCGACCTGGCGGGCCGTCAGGTCAGTGAAATCCTTGGCGGTCGTGGCGAGCTGCAGCTGCTTCAGCGAGAACTCGAGCATTTCACCGGCGAACGCAAACTGCTGGCGCGCGACGCGCTCGAAACCCTGCAGGGTCAGCTCGTTGAACTTGACGGCGGGCGCGAACGCCTTCTTGCTGGCATCGACAAACGCGCTGAAATCGAAGGTCGGGTTGATCATTTCTGGCATCCTTGGGGTTCGGGGGCACTGACGAGATTGACCTAATCTTAAACGATGATTTGTTGCAGTGCAACAGGAATCGTCACCCATTACGACCTGATCGCAACGATGACTTTAATAATGTTAAAAAACAATGCGTTATATATCAATCCAGAACCCATTGTAGACATGAAACGCCAGCTTTCATTTTGCAGTGCACTTCCGCGGTGGTGAAGGAAACGCTTTGCCGGATCCCAGCCCCGCCGACTGGATGACTGCCTGGGCCGAAACCCAGCAGGAACTCCTGCGGCATGGCGTGGGAGCGGAGGCCCTCCGCAGGTTCAGGGAATTCGGCGATGACTATCTCGGCGTCACGCGGGAACTCTGGAAACTCATCGAGTGCGGCCTCTCGAGCGATCCGGGCCTGCCGCCGCAGGCGCTGAACGAAAGCCTCCAGGGGCTGCGCGCGGGATTCAGGGACGGGTTCGAGAAATTGTACCGGCCGGCCTTCGAACCGCTCTGCGCTCCGCAGGAAACGCATGAACGCCTGATGACTGCGACGCTGCGTTGGCAGCGCGCGGCGCAGAGCGTGAACGAGCGGCTCGCCGTCGTCGCGGCGCGCGCTGTCGACGATCTGGTCGCGGCGCTCGGAAGCCCCGACGCGACCGGGCCGCCGGTCACTTCCTTGCGCGAACTGCACGACCTGTGGGTCGAATGCGGCGAGCGTGCCTATGCGTCCGCCGCCCACGACGATGAATTCGGCGCCGCGCAGGCCGAACTGCTCGCGGCGATGGTCGAATTGCGCTTCGAGCAGCGGCGCCAGCTGGAGCATTGGGCGCGGGCCTTCAACCTGCCGACGCGCGCGGAGATCGACGCAATCCATGAGCGGCTGCATTCGCTCAGCCGCCTGCTGCGCGAGGAGCGGGGGCGATGACGCGCCTGGCGATCGATCCCGCGCAGGCTGCCGGCGAAATCGCCGATTTCTGCCGGCGCATGGCCGCCGGTGCGCACACACTCGCCGGCCTCGACGCACCGGGCGAGGGTTGTTCACCCCGCGACGCCGTTCATCGCGAGGACAGGGTGGTCCTGTACCGCTACCGGCCGCGGGCAGCGAGCGCGGAGCTTGCGCCGCTCGTGATCTGTTATGCGCTGGTCAACCGGCCCTACGTGATGGACCTGCAACCGGACCGCTCGCTGATCCGCGGCCTGCTCGCGCACGGACTGGACGTCTACCTGATCGACTGGGGATACCCGGAAGCAGCCGATCGCTACCTGGAACTCGACGACTACGTCAATCGCTACCTGGGCAGCTGCATCGATCATGTTTGCGGCACACACGGCGTCCCGGCGGTCAATCTGCTGGGTGTGTGCCAGGGCGGCACGCTGTCCTTGTGCCACACGGCGCTACACCCTGACCGGGTCCGCAACCTCGTCACGATGGTGACTCCGGTGGACTTCCATACGCCGGAGAACCTGCTGTCGAAGTGGATCCGCGGAGTCGACGTCGACCGCATGGTGGAAGTACTCGGCAACATCCCGGGCGAACTTTTGAACGCGACATTCCTGTCGCTGATGCCGCTCAGGCTGACCAGCCAGAAATACGCCGGCATCGCCGACATCTCCGACGACCCCGCCGCGCTCGCCAATTTCCTGCGCATGGAGAAATGGATCTTCGACAGCCCGGACCAGGCCGGCGCCGCGTTCGCGCAGTTCATGCGCTGGTTCTTCCAGGAGAACCGCCTGGTGTTGGGCGGACTCACAATCGGTGGAGGCCGCGTGGACCTGCGAAACGTCGAATGCCCGGTGCTGAATGTCTACGCAACGCAGGACCATCTCGTGCCGCCGTCGGCGTCGGTCCCGTTGCGCGGCCTGATCGGCAACCGCGACTACACGAGTTTCGAGTTCGAAGGAGGCCACATCGGCATCTATGTCAGCCGCCGGGCGCAGGAACTGCTGCCGCGGACGATCGCCGAATGGCTGGCAAGGCACTGACGCGCGAGCGCCCTTTGCATCGGTTAGCATCGAAGCAATGAACATGGCGCGAGAACAGGTCCTGGCGCAACTTCAGGCCTCGGTCGGCAAGGAAGTGCGCGTCAGCGACTGGCTCGAGATCACGCAGCAGCGCGTCGATGCCTACGCCGCGGCGACCGATGACGACCAGTGGATCCACTGCGACCCGGTCCGCGCCGCGAAGGATTCACCTTACGGTGGCACGATTGCGCACGGCTACCTGATACTCGCCCTCTACACGACGCTGCGCGGGCTGATGCAGAGGGACCGATCGACGCTGCCCGGTGTGCGCAACGTGATCAACTACGGCGTCAACAAGCTGCGTTTCCCGAGCGCCGTGCGGGTCGGCGCGAGAATGCGCGCGCGCGTGACCCTCGAGGCGGTCGAGGAGGTCAGCGGGGGCCTGCAGGTCACCGAGCAGTACACGGCTGAGGTCGAGGGCGCGAGCAAACCGGCTTGTGTCGCGGAGGTCATCATGCGGCTTTACTTCTAGCAGTCCTCCAGATGCCGAACCTGCCCAGACGACAATTGATGATCACGATCGCCGTGCTGGCGGTTGCCGCGGCGGTCTATGTCTACGCGAGCCGCGATACGGAAGCTCCCGCGGGCCCGGCCGGCCAGAACGCCGCGCCTGAGTCCGTCGCAGTCGTCACTGCGCCGGTCGAGCAGAAGCCCATCGCGGTCGAAATCGAGGCACTCGGCACCGCGCGGGCCAATGAGGCGATTGAAGTCACGTCCAAGGTCGGGAACAAGGTGATCGCCGTGCGCTTCGACGAGGGCCAGTGGGTCCGCCGCGGCGAGGTGCTGGTCGAACTGGACGGCGCGCAGGACCGTGCCGACCTGGCCGCGGCCGAAGCGGCGCTGGCGGAGAGCCGCAGCGCCTACGCGCGCAGCCGCGATCTCTACGCCCAGCAGGCACTGTCGCAGTCACAGCTCGAGCAGATCGAGGCGACACTGAAGGGAAACGAAGCGCGCGTCGCATCAGCCGCGGCGCGCGTCGCGGATACCGTGATTCGCGCGGCGTTCGACGGGAGGGTCGGGCTGCGGCGCGTCAGCGTCGGCGCGCTCGTGAGCCCGGGCACCGTGATCACGACTCTCGACGACACCCGCACGATGAAACTCGATTTCGACGTTCCGGAGACTTTCCTTGCGATCCTGAAGCCGGGACTCACCGTCGCCGCGAAAAGCGTCGCCTATCCGGGGGATTTCTTTGACGGCGAGGTCGAGTCCGTGGATTCGCGCGTCGATCCCGTCACGCGGTCCATCAAAGTGCGTGCCCGCCTGCCGAATCCGGAGGGGCTCCTGCGCCCGGGCATGTTCCTGACCGTCGTGGTCAGCCGCGAGCCGATCCCGGGCCTCGTCGTGCCGGAGCAGGCGCTGGTGCCGGAGCGCGGCGAGGTCTACGTGTTCGTGGTCGCGGATGGGCGCGCGGCGCGCCGCGTCGTCACGATCGGCCGGCGCAGCCCCGGCGAAGTCGAAATACTGGCTGGCGTCGCGACTGGCGAGCGTATCGTCATTGAAGGCACGCAAAAGATCCGCGACGGCAGCACCGTGCACGAACTCGAGCCCGCGACCGCCGTCGCGGAATAGCCGGCCCGAACGATGAAGCTCTCGGAACTCTCAATCAGGCGGCCGGTGTTCGCGACGGTCATCAGCCTGTTGCTGGTGATCCTGGGCCTCATTTCGCTGACCCGGATCGCCGTTCGCGAATACCCGGAAGTGGACCCGGTGTTCGTGTCGATCACGACCAATTACCTGGGCGCGGGCGCCGCCATCGTCGAGAACAAGATCACGCAGGTGATCGAAGACCGCATTGCGGGCCTCGAGGGAATTGAAACGCTGCGTTCCAGTTCCCGGGACGGCCGCTCGGCGATCAATGTCGAGTTCAGCACCGATCGCGACGTGGACGCGGCCGCGAACGACATCCGCGATCGCGTCGGGCGGGTCGTCGATGACCTGCCGCAGGAAGCGGATCCGCCCGAGATCCAGAAGGCCGAGTCCTTCGGCGAGGCGGTCATGTACCTCAATTTGTCCAGCGACCGAATGTCGGTGCTGGAACTGACCGATTTTGCCGAGCGGGTGCTGCTCGACCAGCTCTCGGCGACGCCGGGTGTCGCGCGCGTCAATATCGGCGGCGAGCGCCGGCAGGCGGTGCGCATCTGGATCGACCGCCAGGCGCTCGCCGCGCGGGCGCTGACGGTCGCCGACATCGAGGGCGCGCTGCGGCGCGAGAACGTCGAGCTGCCGGCGGGGCGCCTCGAGTCCAGCGAGCGCGAATTCGCGTTGCGCACCGACACCGGACTGTCACGGGTCGAGGACTTCCGCAAGCTGTCGATCGGGCGCGGGCCCGACGACTATCTGGTGCGGCTCGGCGACGTCGCACGGGTCGAGCTCGGCGCGGAGAACGAGCGCAGTACTTCCCGCTCGATGGGACTCCCCGGGATCAGCCTCGGCATCGAGCAGATGTCGAAGGCGAACACGCTCGAAGTGGCGAAGCAGATCTATGCGACGCTGGAACGCATCCAGCCCGGGTTGCCCGAGGGCATGTCGCTGACCATCAATGTCGACCGCGCGGACTCCATCAACGCATCGCTGCGCGAAGTCGTGATTGCGCTCGGC
>CAYZDW010000281.1:0-4814 GCA_964477175.1 uncultured Steroidobacteraceae bacterium
TCGTTGACGACATCCTCCCATGCCAGCACGCCCGTCATCAGTAGCGCGAGGCTTCCGCACAATGCCGTCACCGTGATGTCGAGCCCATGCCAGCCGGACGTCGCCCACGTGCCGCACACGGCGACGAAGATGACGGCCATGATTTTCTCCTGTGCGCTCATCGGTCCCATCGCCTGCAACTCGGTTAAGGTGAAATTTGCGACCTCAGGCGTGCGCGTGATTTCCGGCGGGTAGATCTTCTGCACGACCAGCGGCACCAGCGCCATGGAGATGAGACCAGGCACCACTGCGGCCAGGAACCAGCCCAGCCACGTCACGGTGTAGCCGAAATCGCCGGCGATCCGCGCCGCGAGCGGGTTGCTCGCCTGACCCGTGTAAAACATCGCAGCCGAGACGATGACGCACTGGTAGACGCCGACCATCAGGAACGCTCCCAGCCGTCTCGCCGATTCGCCCGGTCTCGACCCGTACAGTTCGGCGATCGACCGGGCGATGGGCAGGATCACACCGCCCGACCGCGCGGCGTTCGAGGGAATGATGGTGGCGAGCAGCATGTCCGAGAGTCCGAGCGAGTAGCAGACGCCGATTGAGGTCTTGCCGAAGGCGCGCACGAAGACGAGCGCGATCCGGCGCGCCAGGCCGGTGTTGAGCAGGGCGCGTGAGATGAAGAACGCCGCCATGACCAGCCAGACCGTGGGGTCGGCGTAGCCCGACAGCGCGTGACCGAGGGTGAGACCGCCGATGAGCGCGGCCAAGATCACCGCGAGCAGGACCACCGCTCCGCCCGGGATGGGCTCGAGCAGCAAACCCGCAATCGTCGCGAAGAAAAGCCCCGTTAACCGCCAGTCTTCCGGGCTGACGGCTGCGGGACGGGGCAGAAGTGTCACCGCGATGTAAATACCGGCGAGTATGGTGAAGCGCATCGCTGCGCGTCGCGCGTCGAATGGCCTCCGTGCGGAGCTCATTTTTTGAGGCTACGCCTCACCCCTCCCCGCGACAAGCGAGGTGATATAAATACGAAATGGTCTTGTATCGCATCGAGTGGGAATTCCGGCCGGCACCGGAGCATCTCGACGAATTTCTCGCGACCTACGGCCCGGACGGTGCCTGGGTGGCGCTGTTCCGGCGTGCCGAAGGTTTTCTCGGCACGGAACTGTCGCCGATTGCGGGGCGTTCCGGCTGGTATCGCACGATCGATCGCTGGCGTTCCGAGCCGGACCATGCCGCGTTCCTCGCGGCGTTCGGTCAGGAGTATCGTGCGCTCGATGCGCAATGCGAGCGCCTGACACTCGAGGAGCGGCGCGTGGATGACCGGCCGTCGTTGACGCCGTTTCACGTCGCGATCCAGGTGCGCGATCTGGGTGAGGCGCGGGCTTTCTACGGCGGCCTGCTGGGCTGCCCCGAGGGCCGCAGTTCGGACGCTTGGGTAGACTTCGATTTCTTCGGACACCAGCTCGTGTGCCACGTCGTCGAGTCCCCAAATGCCGCGGCACGGAATTCAGCCAACAACCCGGTGGATGGCCATGACGTGCCAGTGCCGCATTTCGGCCTCGTGCTCACGATACCCGACTGGGAGACCCTCGCGAGCGGGCTAAAATCGGCCGGCGTCCGATTCGTCATCGAACCGCATCTGCGCTTCCGCGGTCAACCGGGCGAGCAGGCGACCATGTTCCTGCTCGACCCCAGCGGCAATGCGCTGGAGTTCAAAGCCTTCCACGACATTGCCGGGCAGCTGTTCGCTACCTAGCGCCGCGCAGCGGTTGCGATGTGCGCGACGAAGCACGCCGCGATGCGCGCGGTGCGGTCATCCCGGTCGAAGCGAGGATTCAACTCGGCGACATCGGCGATTGCGACGCGGCCGGTCGCGACAACCGTCTCCACCAGCCGCTCGACAAGCGCCGGATCGACGCCGAGCGCCGCGGGGGCGCTGACACCGGGCGCGACCGAGCCCGGCAGCACATCCAGGCAGACGGTCAGGTAAAGGCGCGGGTAGCGAGCGATGAAGACCTGCAGCTCCCGTTCGATCTCCGCATAGCGGTCGGCGCGCAGCTTCAGGTCCTCGACCCAGGTCACGCCCAGCGTGCGCGCGCGGTCGAATAGCGCCGTCGTGTTCGAGTAGCGGCTGATGCCCAGGCAGCAGTAGCCCGTTTCCCGCCCACGCGCTCGACCATGTTCCAGGATCTGCCGGAATGGCGTGCCGGAATTTGCACGCTCATCGCCACGCAGGTCGAAATGCGCGTCGAAGTTGATGACGCCGATAGGATCGTGGCTGCCGGAATAATCGAGCAGGTCGGAGAGCCCCCGGTAGCTGGCGAAGGCGATCTCGTGACCTCCACCAAGGCCGATCACGAAGCTGCCGTCGGCGAGCGCCGCGGCAGCAGCCACCGCATAGGCTTCCTGCGCGGCTTCAAGCGCATCGCCCTCGCAGACGATGTCACCGAGATCATCCACCGGCTCTGGATGCTGCGCGAAAACATTTGCGAGCGCGCGACGCCGCCGGCCCCTCGGCCGCGCCGACGCGACCGTGATTGCGCGCCACGCCGGCATCGCTCGCGAATCCGAGCAAGGCCACCGGCGACGCCTGGGGCCCGCGCTTTTGCACCATCTGATGCCAGCGGAGTGCCGCAGGTCCATCGGCCGGATCGCTGCGCCCTGTCCAGGGCCGGTTGTCGTGGCCGTCGCTCATGGAGCCGACTCCGTTTTCCGCCTGTCGCGCACGCGGTTGACGACATTGATGGCGGTTGCACGGAGCTTGCGCAGCCAGAAGCGCGCCCAGGCAAACTCGAGACCGAGGATGCCGAGGGCGACCGGAATCACGATGATCGCAGGCCCGGGCAGCACGACCATTGCGACACCAAGTAACAGGACACTGCCACCGATGACCGCGACCACGATGCGCCGCGCCCATTTGTAGGTGATGGTTCGGCGCAGCCAGGCGCGCAGGCGGCCCCTCATCGCGCCACCGTCTTCGAGAGCGAACGGTCATGCACGCGCGAGAGCGTCGCGATCGCGACGACCGCGCCGCAGGCCGCGAGGAACATGTCCCACTGCGTATCCCAGACGTCGCCCTGGGTCGCCAGGAAATCCTCGGCCGCGACACCGGCCGCGATCGCGATCCACCATTCGAGGAACTCGTAGCAGGCGCTGATCGCGAGGCAGGTCGCGACCGCCAGGAATGCGAGCCAGGGTCCGGCTTTCAACGGTGAAGAGCGGATCAGAATCTCCCGGACTGCGATTGCGGGAATGAAGCCCTGCGCCAGGTGTCCCAGCCGGTCGTAATGATTTCGTGACAGCTCGAAAAGATCCTGCACCCAGAAACCCAGCGGCACGCGGGCATAGGTGTAGTGCGCGCCGAGGATCAGGATCAGCGAATGGATCGCGATCAGCCAGTACAGGAGCGGTGTCAATGGATAGCGCCGGGCGGTCAGGTAAAGCACGGGGAATACGAGCGCGATCGGGAATATCTCGAGGTACCAGGTCAACCGGTCGTAAGGTCCGATGCCGGACCATGCGAGCGCGGGTGCCACTACCAACGTGATCCAGATGAGCGTGCGGGGCCAGTCACTGCCAGGTTGCGTCACGGATTTTCCAGAAAGTCCTCGATCAGCCGCGCGACGGCCGCGGGCTCTTCATGATGGAGCATGTGCCCGGCGCCGGCCAATACTTCGACGCGCACGCGGGGCATGCAGGCGCGGAACACCGCTTCGCTTCCTTCCATGCCGAGGCGCGCCGCGAGGTCCGACTTTTCGCCGAAAACCATCATCACGGGCGCGACGACCAGGCGCCAGCAGGCTTCCATTTCCTCGCGACGGTAAAGGTAAGGATTGACCAGGCGGTGGGCCGGATCGGCGCGCAACCGCACGCCGCCGCCGGGCAGTGGCATGGTCCAGCGGCCGGCGATGAAGGACGCGCGGGCGGGCGGCAGGCGCGGGTTGCGCCGCATCAGCCGTTTCGCGAGGTCGTGGACGTCGGCGTAATCGCCAGACTCAGGCGCCTCGCGCAGCTGATCCAGCCATTTCGCATGACGCGCCGGCGCCTGGGACGGATCGGTGCGCGGCAGCCCGAAACCCTCGAGATTGACGACGCCCCGCACCCGCGCCGCTCGTATGCCGGCGAAGGTCATCGCGATGTTGCCGCCCATGCTGTGACCCACGAGGCGAGCAGCGCCCGCCGGGCACAGCTGGTCCAGCAAGTGATCGAGATCGGCGTAATAGTCCGGAAACCAGTAGCCGCCTGGATCCCAAGCGCTGTGTCCGAAGCCGCGCCAGTCGATCGCCGCGAGCGGCCAGTCCGGCGCGATCTCGTCCGCGATGAACTGAAAGCTGTCCGCGCTGTCCGCCCAGCCGTGCAGCAGCAGCACTGGGTCGTCCGAGTCCGGGCCCCAACGCGTCACGCGGCACTCGAGGCCGCGGATGAGCAGCATCTCGTGCCGGCCTGGCCGGCGTGGCTCGTAGCTCATCGCATCAATCCGGCGTGAGCCGCTGGACCAGCAGCTTGTCGATCCGGCGGCCGTCCATGTCCACGATTTCGAAGCGCAGGCCGCGCCAGCGGAAGCTCTCGGCCGTGGCCGGCAGGTGGCCGAACTGCGCGAGCACGAAGCCGGCAAGGGTCGTGTAGTCGTCGCCTGAGCGCATGTTGCCATGCCCCAGGAGTCGCTCGACGTCGTCGATCGCCATGCGTCCGTCGATCAGCCAGGACTTGTCGTCGCGCAGCACCGCCTCCGGTACCTCCTCGCTCGCCGCCTCCGGCAATTCGCCGGCGATCGCGGTCAGTATGTTGCCCGGCGTCACAATGCCCTCGATCGATCCGTGTTC
>CAYZDW010000282.1:0-3704 GCA_964477175.1 uncultured Steroidobacteraceae bacterium
CCCCGACGATTTCCCGGATAATAGCAACCATGCGCGCCCCATTCGTCATTGCACTGTGGGCCTGCCTTGCATCCGCGCCACCGGCGGGCGCTGCGGACGGAGACCAGCCGATGATCGCGATCGCCATACACGGCGGCGCCGGCGTAATCAGCCGGGCCACGATGACCGCAGAGAATGAACGCGCCTACCGCGCCGATCTCGAGCGCGCGCTCGACGCCGGCTATGCGGTGCTGGAAGCCGGCGGGACCAGTCTCGATGCGACCGTGACGGCGGTACGCATCCTCGAGGATTCGCCGTACTTCAATGCCGGCCACGGCGCGGTTTTCAGTCACGCCGGAATCAACGAACTGGACGCCGCCATCATGGTCGGAGCGACCCGCAAGGCCGGCGCGGTCGCGGGGGTGCGTCACATCAGGAATCCGATCGAGCTCGCGCGCATGGTCATGGACCGGACCTCGCACGTGCTGTTGACCGGCGAAGGCGCCGAGGAATTCGCTTTGGAACAGGGCGTCACGCTGGTGCCCGGCAGCTACTTTTATACGGAGAGGCGCTGGAAGCAGCTCGAGGAGGCCCAGCGCAGCGACAAGCTCGCGTCAGCCGACGAGGACATCGGATTCTTCAGCACCGTCGGCGCAGTCGCGCGCGACCGCCAGGGCAACCTGGCCGCCGCGACATCGACCGGCGGCACGACCAACAAGCGCTGGGGACGGATCGGCGATTCGCCGATCATCGGCGCCGGCACCTATGCCGACAATGCCTCCTGCGCGGTCTCGGCCACCGGCAGCGGCGAGTACTTCATCCGCACGGTCGTCGCGCACGAGATCTGCGCGCGGGTCCGGATCGGCGGCATGCGCGCGGCCGATGCAGCTCGCGACGTCGTGCACAAGACGCTGAAGGAGATCGGCGGGGACGGTGGCGTCATCGTCGTGGATCGCGACGGCGAACTGTCGATGGAATTCAACACCGAGGGCATGTTCCGCGGCGCGCGCGATTCGCGCGGCCGGCGCGAGATCGCGATCTACTGACCGGTCTTGGGCCCGCCAGCCTCGGCGGCGTGGCGCCGGAAATAGCCGGTCTTCATGTGCTCGTATTCGGCCTGGTACAACCGCGACTGGTTGCGCCCGGCGTCCTTGGCCGCATACAACGCCTGGTCGGCGAGCTGCACGATTCCCGCACAGCTCCGCCCCGCCATCGGCACGACGCAGGCGATGCCTATGCTGATGGTCAGCACCGGCGCGGCGTTCGAGCTCGCGTGCGGGATGCCGAGCTTGCGCACCTCTTCCATCAGTTGTTCGGCGACCTGGGCCGCATGATCCTGCGAGGTGTCATAGAGCAGGATCGCGAATTCCTCGCCTCCATAGCGTGCCGCGAAATCCAGCGGCCGGCGCGCAAACTCAGTCAGGACGCCGGCGACCGCCTTCAAGGCCTCGTCGCCGGCCTGGTGCCCATAACGGTCGTTGAAGGCCTTGAAATGGTCGAGGTCGGCGAACAGGAGTGTGATCGGGCGGTGCTCGCGCGCGCCATGCTGCCAGACATGGGCCAGGTGCTCATCGAGACGGCGCCGGTTGGCGATGCCCGTCAGGCCGTCGCGCTGGGCAACCTCGGCGAGAAGCTCCGATTCCAGCCAGACCCTGCGGCGCGTGTGCTCGATGTTGTAGGCCATCGCCGCGCCCACCAGGTTGGCGAACACCAGCATTGTCACGTTGTAGACGAGTTCCGCGGGCGGTACCGACACCATGCGCGTCCCGTAGGCGTAGGCGCCGAGTGCAATCAGGTTCGCTGCAATCGCGGAGAAGAACGGCAGGCAGATCAGGAAATAAATGAAGATCGTGGCCAGGATGAGTACCGTGAACAGCCGATCCTCGCCGTACATCCAAGCCGTGCTGACCAGAGTGACGATCGCGATCATTACGACCGGCGCAAGCAAGGTGATGGCCCTGCCGTACCAGCGGCGGCCGTCGCGCAGGAAGGTCACCGTCAGGGCGAGCGCGAGGGCCGGGATCAACACCACATAGCGGACGAGATCCATGACCGGCTGGCTGTCATCGGGCATGAGCAGCCGATCGAGCCGTGTGAATGGCAGCACGAGCAGCAGGGCGACCGCCAGGTTGACGCGCAGGTAGAACAGCCAGGTCTCGTACTGGTCCAGCCCGTAGGAGGTTTCCAGGCCCTGCGAGAAACTCAGCCAGCGGAAGCCGCGTCGCAACTGCTCGGCCACCGGCGATGCGCGCAGCGTGATTTCGGACATCCGCTAGCCGGCCGCTCCGGCTGCGCAGAACGGGCGCATCAGACCGGGATTTCGTCCCCGTCCATGGGGCGTAGTTGACGTGCGTCCCTGACGCGCGTGCGCCAGACCTCGAATGGATCCCAGCCGGGCGCGGGGCCGGACCCGTTGATCACCGCGTCATTCGCCGCTTCGAGCGTAGTGCCGCGAGTCAAGGGCGCGTCGAGACCGTCCGGTGCTCGTTCCATGTGCTTTGCATCCCCGTCTGCAACGCCCAGGAGGGTGTGCGTGCAGTGCCCTTGAAGTATACGGACAAGGGTCATGCCGCGTCAGGGGATTTCCTCGGTCTTGCGCGTAAGCATCGGATTTGATTGGAATATGTTAAACGAGCGTGCCGGCCAGATAACGCTCGACGAAGGCCCGGAAGGGGAGTTTGTCCGCCACTTCGATCGCCTCCTGCTCTGCCAGCGAGCCCTCCGCCTCGGTGCGCAATTCGGCCAGCCGCTGTTCGTTCGGCGGGTACAGGTCCCGGAAATAGTCGCGGTGCAGCCGGGACATGCCGAGCGCCAGCTCGAAGAATGACACCCCCTGGCGCGTCAGCTCGTCGAGCAACCGCGCGGACGGCAGCTGTGCCGGGTCCGCAAGCTTGCCGCGCTGGAGCGCGAGTGCGGTGGCATAGGGCTCCGTCTCGTCGCCGGCATCCAGCAGCTCGCAGATGCCCTGCATCTGGTCGAGCAGTTCCGCGGCCCAGTCGGCGAGCGCGAACGGCCGCGGATCGGCCCACAGGGTCAGGCCCGGCTCCCGGCCGCGGCTCGCGACCAGTACGTGGTTGTCCTCGTAACGGGCAGAATCCTCCGCCGACAGCGGCGGGCTTTCGCGCAGCAGGCACAGCGCCGCAAAGGCCTCGAGGAAGCACAGCTTGCGCTGGTTGACGCCGACCGGGTCGAAGGCGCCGACATCGAGCGAGCGCATCTCGACGTACTGGACACCGGCGCGCAGCAGTGCCCGCGTCGGTCGCTCGCCGGAAAAGGCGACGCGCTTGGGCCGGATGAAGCTGTAGTACTCGTTCTCGATCTGCAGCATGTTGGCATTGAGCTGCCGCCACTCGCCGTCGATCTCGATCCCGTGCGCCTGGTATTCGGGATGCGGCGTCGAGATCAGTCGCGACAGGTCGCGGACGTATTCCTGCAGCGAATTGACCGAGACGTGCACGCCGGCCTGGTTCTTGTTGCGATAACCGAGGTCGCTCATCCTGAGCGAGGTCGCGTGCGGCGCCACCAGCGTGCCGCGGCCCCGCGGCTCGAGACCCGCCGGCGGCTCGCGGCCGCTGAAGAAGGAACGGCAGACGGCCGGCGAAACACCGAACAGGTACAGGATCAGCCAGCCGAAACGCCGGTAGTTCCGCAGCAGTGCGAAGTAGGACTCGTCGACGAACGCCTGCCCGGCCTGCTTCGATTCGTGGACCGACTGCAACACGGGC
>CAYZDW010000283.1:0-5159 GCA_964477175.1 uncultured Steroidobacteraceae bacterium
CATGATGCAGCGCGGCTACCAGATCGTCTCCGGCGGCACCGACAACCATTTGTTCCTCGTCAGCTTCATCGACCAGAAATTCACCGGCAAGGATGTCGAGGCGGCGCTCGGCGAGGCGCATATCACGGTCAACAAAAACGCCGTGCCGAACGATCCGCGGCCGCCATTTGTCACCAGCGGGCTTCGGATCGGCACGCCGGCGATCACGACGCGTGGGTTCGGTCTCGACGAGTCGCGGCAGGTCGGCTCGTGGATCGCCGACGTGCTGGATGCGATGGGCGACGAATCGGCGGTGGAGCGCGTGCGCGGCCAGGTGCTCGCGATCTGCGGGCGCTTTCCCGTCTACGGCTGAGCGCGCGACAGGAGGGCGGCAGTGCACTGCCCGTTCTGCAATCACGATGACACCAAGGTGACCGACTCGCGCCTGGCGGGCGAGGGCCATCAGATCCGCCGCCGTCGCGAGTGCCTCGCCTGCGGGGAGCGCTTCACGACCTTCGAGACGGCGGAGCTGGTCCTGCCGCAGGTCGTCAAGAATGACCACTCGCGGCAGCCATTCGACGAGGGCAAGCTTCGCGCCGGCATCATGAAGGCATTCGAGAAGAGGCCGGTTGCGCGCGACGACGTCGAATCGGCGATCGGGAGAATCTGCCACCGGCTGCGCGTGCTCGGCGAGCGCGAGGTCGCGGCGCGCTCGATCGGCGAATTCGTCATGGAGGAATTGCGCCAGCTCGATGAGGTCGCCTACGTTCGCTACGCGTCTGTCTATCACCGCTTCGAGGACGCAGACGCGTTCCGCGCGGAGATCGAACAGCTCGGCCAGCGGCGGCGACAGGATCCGGCCGCCGGCCAGCTGTCGCTGCTTCCGGGACAGGGGCGCGATGGCCGGACCAGAAAATGAACGCGCTCGACCGGCTGGACACGCGGCACATGTCCAGGGCGCTCGAGCTGGCCGGTCGCGGACTCTGGACGACCGATCCAAATCCGCGCGTCGGCTGTGTCATCGTCGACGGCGAGCGCGTGATCGCCGAGGGCTGGCATGAACGGGCTGGCGGCCCACACGCGGAGGCAGCAGCGCTCGCCGCGGCCGGTCCGGAGGCTCGCGGCGCCACGGCTTACGTCACGCTCGAACCCTGTTGCCACCAGGGACGCACGCCGCCCTGTGCAGACGCGCTGATCGCCGCCGGCCTGCGGCGCGTCTGTTATGCGATCCGCGATCCGAACCCGTGCGTGAGCGGCGGCGGCGCCGCGCTGATCGCCGCGGCGGGAATCGAGGTCAAAGCCGGGATCCTTGCGGCGGCGGCGCGGGCACTGAATCCCGGGTTTCTGTCGCGTATGGAGCGCGGCCGACCCTGGTTGCGCGTCAAGCTGGCCGCGAGCCTCGACGGCCGCACGGCGCTTGCAAGCGGTCAGAGCCGCTGGATTACCGGGGAAGCCGCGCGCGCCGACGTGCAGCGCCTGCGCGCAAGATCCTCGGCCGTGATGACCGGATCGGCGACGGTGCGGTCCGACGATCCGCGACTCGACCTGCGCCTGCCCGAGGCGACACGACAGCCGCTACGGGTCGTGCTGGACACGCGACTCCGGACTCCGCCGTCGGCGCGGATCGTTGCACCGCCGGGCCGGCTGCTGTTGCTGACCGCGAGCGCAGATATGACGCTCCGCGCCGCGCTGGAAGCCGCCGGAGCGAGTATCGAACGCGTACCCGCGGGCCCGGAAGGCCTGGATCTCTCCGCCGTAATGCGGCATCTGGCCTTGCTCGAAGTCAATGAATTGCAGGTCGAGGGCGGGCCGACGCTCGCAGGGGCGCTGTTGCGCGCGGGTCTGGTCGACGAACTGGTGCTCTATCTCGCACCGACGCTGCTCGGCACCGATGCGCGGCCGCTGGCCTTGCTATCCGGCGTCGCCTCGATGGCGGAGCGCATGGAACTTTCGATCTCCGACCTGCGCCGCATCGGTCGCGACCTGCGGATCACGCTGCGGCCCGCGCAAGGCTGACAGGCGGCAGCCATGTTCACCGGCATCGTCAGGGCCATCGGCACCATCGTCTCGGCAACCCGCACTGATGGCATGCTCGAGCTGACCATCGACACGGGCGATCTTGCGACAGACGGCTGGCGCACCGGCGACAGCCTCTGCGTGGCGGGCGTTTGCCTGACCGCCGTGCGCGTCGAAGCGGGGCAGTTCACGGCCAGCCTCTCGCGCGAAACCCTGGAGCGTACGACCCTAGGGTCGTTGGTGCCCGGTGCTGCAGTCAATCTGGAGCCGGCGCTTGCCGCGGGCGATCCACTGGGCGGTCATTACGTGACCGGCCACGTTGACGGCGTCGCGAAGGTCGTCGGGCTTGGCGAAGATGCGGGATCGCTCGGACTCTCGATCGATGTGCCGCCGCAACTCGCACAGTACCTGGCGCCCAGAGGTTCGGTCACCGTCGACGGCGTCAGCCTGACGGTCAACACGGCGGACGGTAGCGTGTTCGAAGTGAATCTGGTGCCGCACACGCGCACGGTCACGACGCTCGGCGCGCTCGAGGCCGGCCAGGCGGTCAATCTCGAGGTCGATATCCTGGCTCGCTACCTCGAGCGCCTGCTCGATGCACAATGGCGGCGATGAATACGATCGAGGAACTGCTGGAAGAGCTGCGCGCCGGCCGCATGGTCATCGTCGCGGACGACGAGGACCGCGAGAACGAGGGCGACCTGATCATGGCGGCCGCCAACGTGCGCCCGCAGGACATCAACTTCATGGCGCGCTACGGGCGCGGCCTGATCTGCCTGACGCTGACCCGCGAACGCTGCAGGGACCTACGCCTGCCGCTGATGGTCAGCGATGGCGCGGACCGCCACGGCACCAGTTTCACGGTCAGCATCGAGGCCGCGGAAGGCGTCACGACCGGCATCTCGGCCCACGATCGCGCGCACACGGTGCGCACCGCGGTCGCGCCCGGCGCGCGCCCGGAGGACCTGCGCCAGCCCGGGCACGTGTTTCCGCTGATGGCGCGTCCGGGCGGCGTGTTGATCCGCGCGGGGCACACCGAGGCAGGCTGCGACCTCGCGCGGCTCGCCGGCTTCGAGCCGGCCGCGGTGATCGTCGAGATCCTCAATGACGACGGCACGATGGCGCGCCGTCCGGATCTCGAGCCGTTCGCCGCGGCGCCTGGACTGAAGAGCGGCACGATCGCCGACCTGATCCGCTACCGGCTACAGAAGGAAAGTTCGATCGAACGCGTCTCGGACCAGCCGGTCGACACCGAATTCGGGCCGTTCCGGATGTGCTGGTACGAAGACCACGTGCACGGGTCGCTGCACGTGGCGCTGGTGCGCGGCGAGCTCGGGGGCCCGGTGCCGCCGCTGGTGCGCGTGCACCTGCACGACACGCTGCGGGACGATCTCGGGCTCAAGCCCGGGCACGCGGGCTGGACGCTGCGCGGGGCGCTCGCGCGGATCGCCCGCGAGGAGAGCGGCGTCGTCGTCATGCTGCGCCCGCCCGAGAGTCCGTCGTCGATCATCGAGGCCGTGCGCGCGCTGGGCCCGCAGGCGTCGTGCGAAGAATCGGGCGATGAAGGCGGATCGGTGCTGCGAACCCACGGCATCGGCGCGCAGATACTGCACGATCTTGGCATCACGCGGATGCGCGTACTGTCGGCGCCGCGGCAGCTGCGCGGCATCGCGGCCTTCGGGCTCGAGATCACGGGTTACGAGGACTGAAGATCGCCGCGGCGGCGGTATACTGCGCCCATGGAAGGGCTGCGCATCATCGAGGGGGACCTGCAGGCCCGCGACCTGAGATTCACGATCGTCGCGGCACGATTCAACGACTTCGTCGTCGAGCGCCTGATCGACGGCGCCGTGGATGCGCTGAAGCGCCATGGCGCGGCGGTCGCGCAGCTCGAACTCGTGCGCGTCCCGGGTGCCTTCGACCTGCCGCTGGTGGTGCGCAGGATTGCCGAGTCCGGCCGCTCGGATGCCATCATTGCGTTAGGCGCGGTGATCCGCGGCGAGACCGCGCATTTCGACTACGTCGCGGGAGAATGCGCCTCGGGACTGTCGCGTGTCGCCGGCGACACCAAGGTGCCGGTCGCGTTCGGGGTGCTGACCACGGACACGGTCGAGCAGGCGGCGGACCGGGCCGGCGGCAAAGCCGGCAACCGGGGCGCGGATGCCGCCGAGACGGCGATCCGTCTCGCCACCCTGTTGAAGAAGCTCGAGGGCTGACCGTGACGCCCACGACCGACAACTCGGCGCGCGCGCGCAGTGCCGCACGCAGGCTGCTCGTGCAGGCGCTTTACCAGCGCCAGCTGGGCGGCCAGCCCTGGCAGGAACTGCACGGCCAGTTCAGCACCGACCCGTCGTACGAGCGCGCCGACCCCGACTACTTCCGCGTGGCGCTCGCCGCTGTCTGCGACGATTCGGCGCAGCTCGACGAGGAGTTGCGTCATCACTCGGACATCGATCCGGCGCGGCTCGATCCCGTGGAGCACGCGATCCTGTACCTCGGCCTCTGGGAACTGATGGCGCGGCTCGACATTCCCTACCGCGTCGTCATCAACGAAGCGGTCGAACTCGCCAAGCGCTTCGGCGCGACCGACGGCTACCGATACGTCAATGCCGTGCTGGACAAAGCATCGCGCGTGCATCGCGGCGTGGAGCGTGGAGAGGTCGCCTGACGGCCCCCACACCCCCCGGCGAGTTCGAGCTGATCGAGCGCTACTTCACGGGTCGTGGCGCGGCGCGCGACGATGTGCGGCTCTCCGTCGGCGATGACGCGGCAGTCCTGGCGCCGCGGGCCGGGGCCGAACTCGTGCTCGCGCTCGACACCATCGTCGCTGGTGTGCATTTTCCTGCCGACAGCGCTGGCCGTTTCGTCGGCCACCGCGCGCTCGCGGTAAATCTAAGCGACATCGCCGCGATGGGCGCGGAGCCCGCCTGGGCGCTGCTCGGCCTGACGCTGCCGGAGGCGAACGAAGGCTGGCTCGGTGATTTCGCGGCAGGTTTCGACGAGCTGGCGCGGCGCTTCGGCGTCGGACTCGTCGGCGGCGACACGACGCGTGGTCCGCTCGCCGCCACGGTCACGCTTGCCGGCTGGGTGCTGCCCGGCCAGGCCCTGCGGCGCGGAGGCGCAGTGCCCGGCGACGACCTGTGGGTCAGCGGAACCCCCGGCGA
>CAYZDW010000284.1:0-4924 GCA_964477175.1 uncultured Steroidobacteraceae bacterium
TCATCCTGACCCGGACGCTGCTGCCATTGTTGTGTCGGTCCGACGACGCCTGCATCGCGTTCACCGCTAGCGGCGTCGCCCGGCGCGGACGCGCCTACTGGGGCGCCTATTCCGTTTCCAAGTTCGGAACCGAAGGCCTGATGCAGGTGCTGGCCCACGAGTCGGAGCAGACGCAGATGCGAGTCAACAGCGTGAATCCGGGCCCGGTCAGGACCGCAATGCGGCTGCAGGCCTACCCCGCCGAGGACCGCAGCCGCCTTGCCGAACCGGAGGCGGTCACCGCGCCGTACCTGTTCCTGCTGGGACCGGCGAGCCGCGGGATCAACGGGATGACCTTCGACTGCCAGTAAGTCCGTGCCCGGTGTCGCAGTCGCGCGCGAGAAAGCAATCTGTGCAACGCGGCCGCGCGCCGCAGAGCGCCTTGCCATGCTCGACGATCACGGCATGCAAGGCGGCCAGGCCGTCGTGGTCGCCGGCAAAGAGTCCGGTCACATGCTGGTGCACGGGCTCGTATCGCACGGCGAGCCCGGCTCGCTTCAGCCAGCCGATCCGGGTCAGCCAGCGTAAAGCATAGGCATCCGCGACGAACACGGCCCGGTCGAACGCATAAAGCAGGATCACGTCGGCCGTTTCCGCACCGATTCCGGGGACGTTCATGAGCCCCTCGCGCAACTTGTCCGTTGGCCAGCGCGCGAGTGATGCCAGCCCGCCGTGACGATCGACAAACTGCGCGAGCGCCAGCAGTCGCGCCGCTTTGGTTTGGTGGTCACCGCAGGGGCGGATCATCGCCGCGACTTGTTCCGGCCCGGCGTCCAGCAGCCGCGCCGCGCTCAGCAACCTGGATCGGCGCAATCGCTTGAGGGCCGCGTATGCGCTTTCCCAGCGCAGGCGCTGGGTCAGCACTGCGCCCGCCATCATCTCGAAGCGTGTGCGGGCCGGCCACCAGGACCCGCTGTCGTAACGCAGGCGCAGCTTCCCGAGCAGCCGGCGCAATTCGCGCGCGGCCATGACGTCAGCGACGTTCGCGCCGCGCCCGCTTCGCTTCCGGCGCAAGCTTGATCCCCGTGAGTTCGCGCAGCTCCTTCAATTCGTCTTCCGTCATCGGCCGGCTGCGGCCGCGTGCGAGTGCGCGATCCATTCCGATCGGGCCGAGCCTTGTCCGCATGACCCGGTTCGGCTCGAAGCCGCCGCGTTCGAAGATCCCCTTGAGGTCGCGCGGGCGCAGGCCGATGCAGGTCACGCGGATCCAGCGGTTCGTGCCCTCGCCGCCGGCCGGCTCGATGCCGGTCAGCTTGCCTTCGGTTTTCGGTTCAATTGCCGCCTGCATGAGACCGGCGATCCGGGATTCGTCGAAGTCGCCGCGGATGCGCACACTGTATTCGGCAGAAATCTCGTGGCCGTGGCGCATCAGCGCCGCCGCGAGCTGGCCGTCGGTGACGAACAACTCCAGTCCGGCATCGTTGGCAGCCAGCGGGCTGATCGGGATCCAGCGGCGTCCGGCCGCCTTCGGCAGGCGATCCAGCGAGCCGCGCCCCGTGCTGTCCGCGGTTCCGCGAACTTCCTCTTTTGCAGGCCGGTGATAAACGAGGCCACGATGGTCACCGACCATTGCATCCTGGAGCCGCAAGCGGCGGCCGTCGAGCCGCACGTCGTCGCGCTCGCCGACCGGCTGGCCCGGACGCGCCAGCTTGCCATTGACGGTGATGCGGCCGGCCACGATCCAGGCCTCGACCTGCCGGCGCGATCCGACGCCGCGCCCCGCCAGCACCTTTTGGATCCGATCGCGCACCGCAGCGGGCGATCGCGGTGTAGCGCGCCGCTTCAACCCGCGGCTTCGGCGTCGTTGGCCGCCGGCACGCCGGCCGCTGCCGCCTGCACCGTGTCCGCGAATTCGAGCTGAATGCCGACGTCGTCCATGTCCTTCAAGGCCGCGAGCGACGGCAGTTCGTCGAGGCTCTTGAGCCCGAAGTAATCGAGGAACTCGCGCGTCGTGCCGAGCAGCTCCGGATGTCCGGGCACCTCGCGGTGGCCGACGACGCGGATCCAGCCGCGCTCGCTCAGCGTACGGACTATATTGGGATTGACCGCGACACCGCGGACGTCCTCGATCTCGGCCCGCGTGATCGGCTGGCGATAGGCGATCAACGCGAGCGTCTCGAGCAGCGCCCGCGAATAGCGGCCGGGCCGCTCCTGCCAGAGCCGGGACAGCGGCGCCGCGTAGTCACCGCGCACCTGCAGGCGCCAGCCGCTTGCGACTTCGACGAGTTCCACCGGTCTTCCCGCACATTCCTGCGCGAGCGCGTCGAGCGCCTCACGTACCGTCGCGGCCTCCGGCCGGTCGATCTCGTCAAACAACCCGCGCAGCTGTTCCACGCTGAGCGGCTGGCCATGGGCCAGCAAGGCGGCTTCAATGAGATTCTTCAGGTAACTCTGGTCCATGCGGGTCCATTGCTCAGGAAGCGGTGGTGATTTCCACATCGTCGAGCTCCAGCGCATCCGGGCCGCGCTCGGCGCGCCGCACGTGCAGCGGCGCATAGGGCTCTGCCTGGACGACCTCGATGAGCCCTTCGCGCAGCAACTCGAGCAATGCGGCGAATGTGACGCAGACGCCCAGGCGGCCCTCCTCCGGGCGGAAGAATTGCACGAATTCGACCAGTGCGGAACCGTCCAGCATCGAGAGTACGTCCGACATCCGTTGCCGCACCGAGAGCGTTTCACGCTGCACGTGCAGGTGCGCGAACATCGTGGCACGCTGCACGACGTCTTTGAAGGCGACGAGCATTTCCTGCAGCGCGACTTCCGGCAGCAGCCGGATGACCTGCCGGTTGGTCAGTTCCGCGCTCGCCTGGTACACGTCGCGATCCAGCCGATCGAGACGGTCGATGTCCTCCGCAGCGCGCTTGTAGCGTTCGTACTCCTGCAGGCGGCGCACGAGCTCGGCGCGTGGATCATCCTCTTCCTGTGCATCGAACTGGCTGCGCGGCAGCAGCATGCGCGACTTGATCTCCGCCAGCATCGCCGCCATCAGCAGGTACTCGCCAGCGAGCTCCAGGTCCAGCTCCTGCATCAGCTGGATGTATTCCATGTACTGGCGCGTGATGTCCGCGATCGGGATGTCCAGCACGTCGAGATTCTGCCGCCGGATCAGGTACAGCAAGAGGTCGAGCGGCCCCTCGAAGGCATCGAGGAACACCTCGAGCGCCTGCGGCGGGATGTACAGGTCGCGCGGCATCACCGTGACCGGCTCGCCTTCGACGATCGCGAACGGCATTTCGCCCTGCTGCGGCGGCGGCTCGATGGCGTCGAGCCCCGCGCCAGTCGAGACCGCGTTGTCGCTGTTATCGTTCACCGGTACTCCAGCCCCACGGCGGCCCGCACGTCCTCCATCGTCGCACGCGCCGCTTCACGCGCGCGTTCGCAGCCCTCAGTGACGATGTTGCGGACAACCTCCGGATTCTCCTCGAACTCCCGCGCGCGCTTGCGGATCGTGTCGATCTCGGCGACGACGGAGTCTATCAAAGGCTTCTTGCAGTCCAGGCAACCGATGCCGGCGCTGCGGCAACCGGTCTGGACCCAGGACTTCGTCTGCTCGCTCGAGTAGATCTTGTGAAGGTCCCAGACCGGGCATTTCTCAGGGTCGCCCGGATCGCTGCGGCGTACGCGTGCCGGATCGGTTTGCATCGCCCGCAGCTTCTTCGCGACGCTGTCCGGATCCTCGCGCAGCCCGATCGTGTTGCCATAGGATTTCGACATCTTGCGGCCGTCGAGGCCGGGCACCTTCGGCGATTTGGTCAGGAGCACCGCCGGCTCCGGCAGGATCGCGCGTCCCCCGCCCTCGAGGTGACCGAGCAGGCGCTCGCGGTCCGCGACCGTGAGCCTCGCGCCGGATTCGACCAGCGTCCGGGCCTTGGCCAGGGCTTCGGCATTGCCCTGCTCCTGGTACTGGCGGCGCAGCTCGCCGTACAGCGCGGCGTTGCGCGAACCCAGGCGCTTGAGGGCGCTCTGGCAGCGCGCTTCGAAATCGGGCTCGCGCCCAAAGATGTGATTGAAGCGGCGCGCGATCTCGCGCGCGATCTCGACGTTATCTACCTGGTCTTCGCCGACCGGCACGAACTCGGGCCGGTACATCAGGATGTCCGCGCTCTGCAGAAGCGGATAACCCAGGAAGCCGTAAGTGCTGAGGTCCTTGTCCTTGAGCTGCTCGATCTGGTCCTTGTAGGTCGGCACCCTTTCGAGCCAGCCCAGCGGCGTGACCATGGAC
This sequence comes from uncultured Steroidobacteraceae bacterium, assembly GCA_964477175.1. Taxonomy (GTDB): domain Bacteria; phylum Pseudomonadota; class Gammaproteobacteria; order Steroidobacterales; family Steroidobacteraceae; genus SCUD01. Next base: position 4,262 of record CAYZDW010000284.1, read on the forward strand.
AGAATCAGGTGCAGCTCCGCGTGTTCCGGGATGCGCGACTGGATGAACATCGTGCACGCACCCGGGTTCAATCCGGCACCCAGCCAGTCGATGACCACCTCGTGCACGTTTGCCTTGAACGCGGTGGTGTCCTCGTAGTCCGTGGTCAGCGCATGCCAGTCCGCGACGAAGAAAAAGCACTCGTATTGGTACTGCAGCTCGACCCAATTCGCGAGCGCACCATGGTAATTGCCGAGATGCAGCGCGCCGGTCGGCCGCATGCCGGATACAACTCGACGACTTTGGGTGGTATTGCCGGCCAATTACCTGCTCCTACGTGCCTTCAAGCCCAAACGTCGTGACCAGCAGCCCTTCCAGGAACCCGATCGGACCGCTGATCACTGACGAGAGCGCGCCGGTTGCAACCAACGCCAGGACGATGAACAAGCCCCAGGGCCGGATCGCCTCCAGCAACGAAGCCACTGGCCCACGCGGCAGCAGATTCTCGAGCAACTGCCCGCCGTCGAGCGGCGGGATCGGCAGCAGGTTGAACACGGCGAGCAAGAGATTGATCGTGACTCCGATGGCCGCCATGGATTCGAGCCACTGGCCCGCGACACCGAGGTCCACGTTCTGGCTGAGCATCATCAGAAAGGCCCAGCCGACGGCCATGGCGAGATTCGC
>CAYZDW010000285.1:0-3948 GCA_964477175.1 uncultured Steroidobacteraceae bacterium
CTCGCGATCGCGGCGGAGATACATACCGTGCTGAAAGGCCGCGGTCCGCGTCATCTCTCCAGCCCATTAATCGCGTGAAAGCGGCAGTACCGTCGATTACTTGATGACGGTGACGACGATCGAGGAATTCACCGACTGCACGTTCGGGATCTTCGACAGGTGGTCGAGGAAGAAGGCCTCGTATTCCTTCATGTCGTGCGTGACGATGCGCAAACAGAAGTCCCATTCGCCGGTCAGCGTGCAGCAGTCGAGCACTTCGGGGCGGTCGCGGATCGCTTTTTCGAACTGCGCGAGCGCATCGCGACCCTGGGTGGAAAGACGCACGTGCACGTACACCATCACGTCGAGTCCGAGCGCTTCGCGGTCGAGCAGGGCGACTCGTTGCTTGATGACCCCGCTTTCCTCAAGGTGCTGGATGCGCCGCCAGCAGGTCGTGGTGGATAATCCGAGCTTGGCCGCGACCTCGGCGGCCGACAGCGCGCCGTCCCGCTGCAACTCGTCCAGGATGCGACGGTCGCTACGGTCGAGCAGTGTGTGCAATCTTGTTTTCATCTTGGGAAGGAATTAGACCATATTTTTCCACTATTTTGCATTACAGCATAGGAATACAACGGTATTGACGTAATTCTTGGGTAGGATACCCGAGATGCCGACCAAGTCCCGCCTGCACGTCCCTAGGACGCCCGCCCGGCCAGGCGATGCGCCGGACTTCAGCTACCTGGAGTTGTCGCCCGCGGGCGCCGTCATGCGCCCGGAGGCCAGCGCGCGGGTCCGCGAAATATCGAACCTGGCCGAAGAGCTCGTCCGCGTGCTCGACGATGGGCACCAGGCCGTCGGGTCCTGGAATCCGCGCCTCGATCCCGCGGAGTTGCAGATTGCGCTGCGCCACATGCTGCTGACGCGCGTCTTTGACGACCGCATGCAGCGCATCCAGCGCTCCGGAAAGATCAGCTTCTACATGCGCTCCCTCGGCGAGGAGGCGGTTTCCGTCGCAATGGCTATGGCGCTGCGTCCGGGCGACATGCTGTTCCCGTCCTACCGCAATCAGGGCCTCTACGTCGTGCGCGGGCGCCCGATCGTGGACCTGATGTGCCAGCTGCTCTCGAACACCCGCGATATGTGCAAGGGGCGCCAGTTGCCGGTCATGTACCACTGGCGTGAAGGACGGATCTTCTCGATTTCGGGCAACCTCGCGACCCAGTTTCCGCAGGCCGTGGGCTGGGCGATGGCGGCAGCGATCAAGGGACAGGACGACGTCGCTGTCAGCTGGCTGGGCGAGGGTTCGAGCGCGGAGGCCGATTTCCATCACGCGCTGCTGTTCGCATCGGTCTACAAGGCGCCCGTGATCCTGAACGTCGTCAACAACCAGTGGGCGATCTCGACCTTCCAGGGCTATGCGGGCGGTGAGCGCCGCAGTTTTGCGGCGCGCGGGCCCGGCTACGGCATTGCCGGCGTGCGCGTGGACGGCAACGATTTCCTCGCCGTGTACGCGGTGACGCAATGGGCAGCCGAGCGCGCGCGCACCGGTCATGGCCCGACACTGATCGAACACGTGACTTACCGGGCCGCCGCACACTCGACGAGTGACGATCCGGCACGCTACCGCCCAAAGGACGATTATCAGCGCTGGCCGCTTGGTGATCCGATCGACCGGCTGAAGGGCCACCTGATCGCACTCGGCGAATGGTCCGAGGAGCGGCACGTAGCGCTGACGGCGGAACTCGAAGCTCATGTCGCTTCGTCGTGGAAAGAAGCCGTCAGCCACGGCACGCTGACCGAGCCACCGCGGCTCGATCCACACCTGATGTTCGAGGACGTGTTCAAGGAGATGCCGGCGCACCTGCGCAAGCAGGAGGCGGACTTGCGGGCCGAGCTGGAGCGGAGCTGAGCCATGGCGCAGAGGAACATGATCCATGCGCTCAATTCGGCGATGGACATCATGCTCGCTCGCGATCCGTCGGTCGTCGTGCTGGGCGAGGACGTCGGCTACTTCGGCGGTGTCTTCCGGTGCACCGAAGGCCTGCAGCGCAAGTATGGCGAGCACCGCGTGCTCGACACGCCGATTGCGGAGGGCGGGATCATCGCAGCGGCGATCGGAATGGCGGTCAACGGCCTGCGGCCGGTGGCTGAGATCCAGTTCGCGGATTACATCTATCCCGGCTACGACCAGATCGTCAGCGAGCTGGCGCGGCTGCGCTACCGCAGCGCCGGCGAGTTTTTCGCACCCGTCACCGTGCGCACGCCCTCCGGCGGCGGCATCCGCGGCGGCCAGACGCACTCGCAGAGTCCGGAAGCCCTTTTCGCGCACGTCGCAGGCCTCAAGGTCGTGATGCCGTCGAATCCCTACGACGCCAAGGGACTGTTAATTTCGTCGATCGAGGATGACGACCCGGTCATCTTCTTCGAGCCCAAGCGCATCTATAACGGGCCGTTCGACGGCGAGCCGGACAAGCCCGCCGTGTCCTGGAGCGCACATCCCAAGGGGGAGGTGCCCGACGGCCACTACACCGTGCCGATCGGCAAGGCCGAGATCGTGAGGAGCGGAAACGAGCTGACGATCGTCACCTATGGCACGATGGTGCACGTATCCGAGGCCACCGCCCGCAAGCTGGGGCTTGATGCGGAGATCATCGACGTGCGCACGATGGTGCCGCTCGATACCGACACGATCTGCAGTTCGGTCGCTCGCACCGGCCGCTGCGTGATCGTGCACGAGGCGACGCGTTTCGCGGGCTTCGGCGCCGAGCTTTCGGCGACCATCCAGGAAGAGTGCTTCTGGAATCTGGCGGCGCCGATCGCGCGAGTGGCGGGCTGGGACACGCCCTATCCGCACGCGTTCGAGTGGGAATACTTCCCGGGACAGGCGCGCGTCGCGAAGGCGCTGAAGTCCGTCATGGAGGCTTCATGAGCCGCTATGTTTTCAAGATGCCGGACCTGGGCGAGGGCACGGTTTCAGCCGAGATCGTCGAGTGGAAGGTGAAGGTCGGCGATTTGGTCACCGAGGACCAGATCATCGCCGAGGTCATGACGGACAAGGCCGCCGTCGAGATTCCAGCGCCGGTCGGCGGCCGCGTGCTCTCGATCACGGGCCAGCCCGGCGACATGGTCCCGGTAGGCTCGGAACTCATCGCCTTCGATACGGAGAGTGCCCCGATTGCGGTGGTGGCTGCAGCGCCGATACCTGCGCCGTGGCCGGCCGCGCCATTGACCGCGGCAGCGACCCGCGTGATGGCCTCGCCGGCGACGCGCCGCAAGGCGCACGCGGCGGGCATCGATCTTTCGGGCGTCAGCGGCTCGGGCCCGGGCGGGCGGATATCCGCGCAGGACCTCGAGGCCGTGATCAACGGCAAGGGGGACACGGCGATCCGGCCTGCCATGCGGATCGCGCGCGAGGGAACGGAGGAGATCAAGATCATCGGCCTGCGCCGCCTGATCGCGCAGCGCATGAGCGAGGCCAAGCGCAATATCCCGCACTTCGCCTACGTCGAGGAAGTCGATGTCTCGGAACTCGAGGCGCTCAGGCAATACCTGAACTCGAGGCTCGCGGCGGGCGCACCGTCATTGACCTATCTGCCGTTTCTCGTCATGGCGCTTGCGCGCGTGCTCGAGCGCTTCCCGCAGTGCAATGCCGTCCACGACGCCGAGCGCAATCTGATCATCCGGCACCGCGCGGTGCACGTTGGCATCGCGACCCAGACACCGGATGGCCTCAAGGTGCCAGTCCTGCGCCACGCCGAGGCGCGCTCGCTGGCTGATCTCGCGCTGGAGATGCGGCGCCTGTCAGAGGCCGCGCGCAGCAACAAATCGACGCGCGAAGAGCTGATGGGCTCGACCATCACCGTGACCAGCCTGGAGAACCGGATCGCCGGCAATGAGCGGGCCGCCGAGAGCGGGCTGAACGCGGCCGAATCGTGCCTGTCCGCGTCGGCGCAGATCATCCAGGAGACG
>CAYZDW010000286.1:0-7375 GCA_964477175.1 uncultured Steroidobacteraceae bacterium
ATCGGCCAGGCGGTAATCCCGCTCCACGACCGCCGCAGCCGCGGCCAGATTCAATGCGTCGAGCGGCTCCTTCGAGGCCTTGGGCATGGGGGCGGTATCATAGTGAGCCCGGGTAGGGGTGTCAAAACCCTTTGCCGCGCAAATCCTTGTTTTTAAAGCGCTGATCACATGCCCGGGACCCTCTATCTGGCTTCGACGTCACCCTATCGAGCGGCACTGCTCGAGCGCCTTGCATTGCCGTTCATCGTCGAGGCGCCGGGCGTCGCCGAGGATCCCGTCGCGGGCGAGACGCCGGCTGCGCGCGCACTGCGCCTGGCGATTGCGAAGGCACATGCGGTCGCGGCGCGACACCCCGAATCATGGGTGCTGGGGTCCGATCAGGTCGCCGACTGCGATGGCCGCACCCTGGAGAAACCGGGTGATGCCGAGCGTTGTCGCGAGCAGCTCTTGGCCTGCAGCGGCCGGGCCGTGAGGTTTTACACCGCGGCCGTGCTTGCGCGTGGCATGCCTGCCGCCTCGAGCCGGCATGTCGACTGCACGACCGTGCGGTTCCGGACGCTCACCGGTCACGAAGTTACACGCTACGTCGAGCGCGAGCGGCCATTCGACTGCGCCGGCGGTTTCCGATGCGAAGGACTCGGCATCACATTGTTCGAGGGCATCGACGGCAGTGACCCGACCGCATTGATCGGACTGCCGTTGATCTGGGTCGCCCGGGCGCTGCGGGAAGCGGGACTCGATCCTCTGGCCGCGGCTCAGTCCTGACTCGTCGGCCGGCGCGGCAGGCGAGCAAGGAGCGCCGTGAGGTCTTCTGGAAGTTCGACCGAGATCGCGACGCGCTGCCGCGAGCCGGGCCAACAAAATGCGAGCGCGGTCGAGTGCAGGAACATGCGCCGCAGGCCGAACTCCCGCATGCCCGTGTTGAACTCGCGCAGGCCATACTTTTCGTCGCCTGCGACCGGGTGGCCTGCGAATGCCGCGTGCACTCGAATCTGATGCGTGCGCCCGGTATGGATCTCGACATCCATCAGCGATGCAAGATCGCGATAGTGCTCGCGGGGATCGAAGATCGAAACCGCGACCTTTCCCTCTGCGTGCACGCGCACCATGCGCTCGCCTCCCTGGCGGACATGGGTCAGCACCGGTGCGTCGATCTTCTTGCGGCCGAGCCGCCACCGGCCCGCGACGAGGGCCGTGTAGTGCTTCTCGACCTGGCCTTCGCGCAGCAGAGCGTGCAATTCACGCAGGGCCTCGCGCGTCCTCGCGACGATCAGGCAGCCGCTGGTGTCTCGATCCAGGCGATGGGCAAGCTCCACCGGTTCGTCGGGACGCAGGGCACGCAGCGCTTCGATGAGCCCGAATGAAAGTCCGGATCCGCCATGCACAGCGAGACCCGCGGGCTTGTTGAAAGCAAGGATGCGTGCGTCCTCGTGGATCAGGGAGTCACGCACCTGCGCCTGCAGCGAATCAGGCACGCGCGCCGGCGCCGTCTCCCCGGCTGCGACCTCACGCAACGGCGGCAGGCGCACCAGGTCGTCGGCCGCGAGCCGGTATTCGGGCTTCGCACGTCCGCCGTTGACGCGGACTTCGCCGCGCCGCAGAAGCCGGTAGACCCGGCTGCGCGGCACGCCCTTCAGTTCCCGCAGCAGGAAATTGTCCAGCCGCTGGCCGTCCCCGGCTGGCCCCGCGCGGATCTTCCTTACGCGGCTAACGGAGTCTCGGCCCTCACTCATCGAGTTTCCCTAAAGTATTGATTTTCCGAGAGCATTGCTGCTATCTTTGCCGGTAGTCAGGTCTTACGGCGCAGGCTCCGCGAAGCGGAGCGTGGCCGCTGACCGGTACGCGGTCCCTCCCCCTCGACCCCCGGTCTTCCGTTGGTGTCGCGTCGGGCTGGCGCCGCATGTTAGTTGGTCTGCATGACCCAGACCATCGCCGGCCGTTCGCTCGGATGTGACGTCCCCGCGCGTGTCGACTTCCTTGCAGCATGCAATCGGTAACGGGCGGGCGGCCATGCGCCGCGGCCCGCTTGCGCACGCCTGCAGTCCACGCCTTCGGATCGATGAGTTTCCCTCGTGCTGATACGTGACATCGGTAGCCGCGCGGCCCCCAGTACCTCGGAAGGGGCACATGAAAAGAATGCTCATCAACGCAACCCAGCAGGAGGAGTTGCGCGTCGCTCTGGTTGACGGCCAGAAGCTGTACGACCTGTCCATCGAAATACCGTCACGCGAGCAGAAGAAAGGAAACATCTACAAGGCGCGCATCACACGCGTCGAGCAGAGCCTCGAGGCAGCGTTCGTCGAGTACGGCGCCCAGCGCCAGGGTTTCCTGCCACTCAAGGAAGTGGCGCGCGAATACTTCCGCTTCCAGCCGGCCCCGGGCGCGCGCTTCAACATCCGCGACGTCCTGCAGGAAGGCCAGGAGTTGCTGGTCCAGGTCGAGAAGGATGAGCGCGGCACCAAGGGCGCCGCGCTCACCACCTATATCAGCCTGGCCGGACGCTTCCTCGTCCTGATGCCGAACAATCCGCGCGCCGGCGGCGTATCAAGGCGCATCGAAGGCGAGGACCGCGACGTCACGCGCGATTCGCTGGAACAGCTGCGCCTGCCGGACGGCATGGGAACCATCGTGCGCACGGCGGGTCTCGGCCGCGGCCCCGAGGAACTGCGGTGGGACCTCGACACCCTGCGCGCCAACTGGGATGCCATCGTCACGGCAGCCGCCGAACGACCGGCGTCTTTCCTCGTGTACCAGGAGAGCGACGCCGTCACACGCGCACTGCGCGATTACCTGTCGGACGACATCGGCGAGGTGCTGATCGACGAACCGGCCGCCTACCAGCGCGCGCTCGAGTACGTGCAGCGATTCCAGACCGCCGACGCGCAAGGCCAGCTGAAGCTGTACAGCGACGACGTGGCGCTGTTCACGCGCTACCAGATCGAGAGCCAGATCGAGTCCGCTTATTCGCACACGGTGACCTTGCCATCGGGCGGCAGTGTCGTGATCGATTACACCGAAGCGCTGGTTTCGATCGACATCAACTCCGCCCGCGCGACGCGTGGCGCCGACATCGAGACGACTGCCTGCAACACGAACCTGGAGGCGGCCGAAGAGATCGCCCGGCAGCTCCGGATCCGCGATCTCGGAGGGCTGATCGTCATCGACTTCATCGACATGGAGTCGAAAAAGAACCAGCAGGCCGTCGAGGACTGCCTGCGCGAGGCCGTGCGGTCGGACCGCGCGCGGATCCAGCTCGGCAGGATCTCCCGCTTCGGGCTCATGGAGATGTCGCGCCAGCGGCTGCGCCCGTCGCTGGGCGAATCCACCCACATGGCCTGCCCGCGCTGCAGTGGCATGGGGACGATACGCAGCGTCGAATCGATGGCGCTCGCCTTGCTGCGCCTGATCGGCGAGGAGGCGCGCAAGGAACGCACGACCCGCGTCGTGGCCCAGTTGCCGGTGGACGTCGCGACATTCCTGATCAACGAGAAGCGGGAATGGCTCAACCAGCTCGAGAGCCGCAGCGCGAGCGACATCGTGCTGGTGCCGGACCCGAATATGGAAACGCCGAATTACTCGATCCGGCGCGTGCGCGAGGATGAGTTGGCATTGCCCGAGAACGCCCTCACCAGCTACCAGATGGCCGGTCAGGCGACGGTTGAGATCGACTTCAAGACGGAGGCGGAAAAGCGCCCCGCTCCCGCGGCCCCGGCCGTACAGGCCATCGCCCCGGCGGCACCGGCTCCTGCGCTTGCGGCGTCGCCGCCGCAGGTCGCCGCGGGCCCCGGCCTCTGGTCACGGCTGATCGGCCTGTTCAAGAGCAGCAGCGAACGTTCCGCACAGGCTTCGGCTCCGGTCGGCGGCAACGGCCACCGGCGCCAAGAGCCGCGTGACGGGCGTCACCCGCGCGATCGCGGCGAAGAGCGCGGCGGTCACCGGCGCGAGCGAGGCGATCATCGCCAACGCGCCGATCAACGCCGCGACCAGCACGATCGTGACCGCGACCGCAACAACGATCGCGATCGCAACCGGAATCGCGACCGTCATCGTGGACATGAAACGGATCAGCGCGGGGAGCGACCCCCCCAGGAATCGTACCGCCGCGACGGCGAGCGAACGCATGAAAAGCCCAGCGACGCGCCGCCGCAGGCACCCGAGCCTGCGGCCCGCCAAGCGGAACAGTCGCCGGTCGAAGGCGAGCCACGCCGCCGGCGCCGCCGGCGGCGTGGACGCGGCGGCAATCGCGAGGCGCGTCAGGACCAGCATGAGCCGGCGGAATCCTCGCCGCCGACGCAAGATCGCGGTGACGCGCCGCCATTCGAAGCCGCGCGCGAGTTGCCCTCGCGGCCGTTGGAGGAACGATCGCGGCACGAGGTTGCCGCACCCCCGCCGTCCAGCGCAGTGCCGGCCGAAACAACGAGTCCGCCACCCGTGCCGCCCGGGAGCCCTGAGCAGCGTTCGACGCAGACTTATACGGTCTGGTCGTCCTCACCCGGGGAAGGCCACCACTTCGGACCCAAAGAATGATTCAGCGGGAAGCAGCGAGCGCGGCCAGCAGGCCGCGCGACGCCTCCTCGATCAGGTCCAGCACGTCCTCGAAACCGGTCGCGCCGCCGTAGTAGGGATCCGGCACTTCGCGCCGCGGGAGCTCGGGAGCGAAGTCCAGGAACAGGCGCACGCGGTCACGGCGGCCGGGCGGCGCCATGCCGAGCAACTGCCGATGATTTTCCTGGTCCATCGCCAGCAGCAGGTCGAAACGCTCGAAATCCGCCGCCTCGACCGCGCGGGCACGGAGCAAGCGCATGTCGATGCCGCGCCGGTGCGCCGCGGCGACGGCTCGCGTGTCCGGTGCGGACCCGACGTGATAGGCATGGGTGCCGGCGGAATCCACCTCGATGCCGAGCCCAACGCCTTCACGCAGGACCAGGTCGCGGAATACCGCCTCGGCCGTCGGTGAGCGGCAGATGTTGCCGAGGCAGACGAACAGCACGCGTCGCGTCATGCGCCGCCCCGCTTGCGCAGCCATCCGGCGAGTAGTTCCAGAGCCTGCAGCGTCTCCGGCGTGGAGACCGCGAACGAGATCCGGATGAATTTTCCGCCGTGGACGGTATCGAAGTCGCGTCCGGTATTGAGCGCGACACCGGTCGCGTCGAGCAGCTCGCGGCACCACGCCAGCGAATCGCTGGTCAGGTGCGACACGTCCGCATAGATGTAGAACGCTCCGTCGGCCGGCGCAATGCGTGTGATGCCGAGCCCCGGCAACCCATCCATGAGCAGCTGGCGGTTCCTCGCATAGGTCGCGACATGTTCTTCGAGTTCCGCGTGTTCATCCATGGCGACCAGCGCTACATGCTGCGCGAGCGTCGGCGGCACCAGGAACAAGTTGGCCGAATAGCGATTCATCGCGTCGTCGAGCCCGGATGGAACCGCCGCCCATCCCAGCCGCCATCCGGTCATGCACCAGTACTTCGAAAAGCTGTTGATCGCGACCGACCCGGATTCGAACTCGAGCATGGAATGCGCGCGCCGGCCAAATGTAATCCCGTGATAGGTCTCGTCGGAGATGATCCGGATTCCCCGGACCCGGCAGGCGGCGGCCAGTGCCGCGAGTTCGGCGCGTTCGAGCATCGTCCCGGTGGGGTTCGAGGGGCTGGTCAGGATCAGGCCGGCAGGTGCCGGCTCGAGCGCGGCGATCATCTTTGCAGTCGGCTGGAACCGGGTCTCCAGCCCGCAGTCGAGTTCCAGGGGCTCGAGGCCGAGGGCCCGCAGTGCGTTGCGATGGGCGGGGTAGCCGGGCCGCGCCAATGCGACGCGTGCCCCCCGCTGGAACAGTACGGCGATTGCCAGCAACAAGGCCCCGGAGGCGCCCATCGTCAGGATGATCTGCGACGGCTCGAGCGCGAGTCGGTAGCGCTCGCGGTAGTGAGCGGCGATCCTTTCCCTCAGCGCATTGCTTTCCCAGTAGCCCTGGTGCGATTCACGCAGCGCCCGGTGCCCCGCTTCGATCGCGGCGCGCGGCGCGCCCGCCGAAGGCTGCCCGACCTCCATGTGAATGACCGGCAGGCCGCGGCTGGATCGCTCGTTGGCTATCCGGTTGATCTCGACCGCGTAGAAAGGCTCGACGCGCGCGCAGGCGTCGTTCATGGCCGTCGGCTGGCGGCCATCAGGCGCTCGACTCGCTCGAGGTCCGCAGCCGTATCCACGCCCGTACCGGGAGCCTCGCCTGCCTGCGCGACCGCGATCGCGAGTCCCATCTCCAACGCGCGTAGCTGTTCAAGGCGCTCGAGGCGCTCGAGCGCCGAAGGGGGCGCTCCCGCGAGGCGATGCAAGGCGCCGACCCGATAGGCATAGATGCCGATATGGCGCCAGGAGCCCCGATACTCCTTCTGGCTGGCGAGGCCTGCCGGCGCGCCATCGCGGCACCAGGGAATCGGCGCCCGGCTGAAATACAACGCACGCCCGTCGGCGCGCAGGACGACCTTGACGACATTCGGGTCCAGGTACTCGTCAAGCGTCGCGATCGGCGCGCAGAGCGTGGCGACGTCGGCGCCTCGATCCTGTTCCAGCAAGGCGGCCGCCTGGCTGATCAGGGCCGGCGGCAGCAGTGGCTCGTCGGCCTGCACGTTGACCACGATCGATTCGTCTGCCCAGCCGCGCCGCCGCGCGAGTTCGGCGATGCGATCGGTACCCGAAGGGTGGCCCCCCGACGTCAGCTCGACCTCGGCGCCGAAGGCGACGCAGGCCGTGCGTATGCGCTCGTCGTCGGTCGCGACGACGACCTCCTGCGCGCCCGAGCGGGTCGCGAGCCGGTGCACGTGCTCGATCATCGGCAGGCCGGCGAGCAGCGCGAGTGGCTTGCCGGGCAGGCGCGTCGAGGCGTGTCGGGCCGGGATCGCGACGCGGAACATTCAGCGTCCCGCGAGCGCGGGGTCATCCGGAGTCAGGCGGCGGGCCTCATCGGGAAGCATGACCGGAATGTCGTCGCGCAGCGGATAAGCCAGCCGATCCGCTCGGCACAGGTACTCGCGCGACTCATGAAGCCATTGCAACGGTCCCTTGCAGACCGGACAGGCCAGGATATCGGTCAGCTTGTGATCCACCGGTTCAGGCTCCTTCGTGATGCGGTCCGGCGAGGCGCGCAATGCGTTCCGGCAATCCGGCAACGCCCGGACCAGCGAGACCGGCGGCGACCTCGACGTACCACGCGTTCCGCAAGCCGTCTGGACATTTTACGGCATCCTTCTCCGTCATCAGCACCGGCTGTTCATTCCCGCTCCGGATCGACGCGAGCGCGATCCTGGCGTGGTCCGGCAGCGGATGTTCGTCGCGCTGGAGGCCATGTTCCCGCAGCATCGCGAAGAATCGCCGTGGATTG
>CAYZDW010000287.1:0-2616 GCA_964477175.1 uncultured Steroidobacteraceae bacterium
CGTCGTGGTGGTCCTGATCTCGACCGGCGTCTTGACGCCTTCATCAGGCAGGTACAGAGCGCCGGTCTGTCCGCAACCCGCGAGCGCAACGAGCGCGGCCGGCGTCAGTCGCAGCAGAAAGCGGATCGTGCGCATCGCGGCAGTATAGGCCAGCCTCAACGCGGCAGCCGCTCGACGACCGCGATGGTCAGGCGCGAGACGCAGACCAGTCGCTGCCGGTCGTCGACGATCTCGATCGCCCACACCTGGCTGCGCCGACCCAGATGATTCGGGCGCGCGGTGCCGTGGACATGCCCTTCGCGCACCGGGCGCAGGTGATTCGCGTTGATTTCCTGCCCGACGACCTGGTAACGCTCCCGGTCCACGACCATCGCGCCGCCGATGCTGCCGAGCGTCTCGGCGAGCGCGACCGAGGCGCCGCCGTGCAGGATGCGATCCGGCTGTGTCGTGCGCTCGTCCACCGGCATCCGACCATCCAGGTGATCCGGGCCGATGCGCACGATTTCGATGCCGAGATGCGCGCCCATGTTGCCGTGCTGCAGTGCGCGGATCTCGTCGAGACTGAATTCCCTGAACCAGATACTCATGGCCGCTGATCCTCGTTTCGGTTAGTGTACCTGCCGCGCGGCCCGCGCCAGAAGTTGTCATGACGGAAAATTTTGCCGTTCCTGCCGCTCCCCGGCCGGCCGTCGAGGTCGCGGGCAGCGTGTTGCGATTTCCGGTCCGGCGGATCTTCTGCGTCGCCCGCACCTACCCGGAGCACGCGCGCGAGATGGGCGGCGATCGCGCGCCACCGTTTTTCTTCACGAAGCCCGCCGATGCCGTCATCGCAAGTGGCAGCAACGTGCCTTATCCGCCACGAACGGCGAACCTGCACCATGAGATCGAGCTGGTCGTCGCGCTCGGCGGCGGTGGCCGCGACATCGGCATCGACGCTGCACCAGCGCTCGTGTTTGGCTATGCGGTCGGCAACGACCTGACACGCCGCGACGTCCAGGCCGCCGCGCGCGAACAGGGGCGGCCCTGGGATGTCGCGAAGGGCTTCGATCATGCCGCGCCGATCACGCCGATCGTGCCGGCGGCGAAGTCGGGTCACCCAGCCGCGGGCCGAATCTGGCTCGAGGTCAATGGCACGCCGCGGCAGGAAGGCAATCTCGCGGACATGATCTGGAGCGTGCCGGAGATCATTGCCGAGCTTTCGACCTGGTTCGAGCTCGCACCGGGCGACCTGGTCTTCACCGGCACGCCGGCCGGTGTCGGGCCGCTGGTGCCCGGAGATCGCGTGCAGGGCGGCGTCGAAGGCATCGGCGTGCTCGAGCATGCGATAGTGGCACGATGAAGCTCTTCACCTATTACCGCAGCTCGGCCGCTTATCGCGTGCGCATTGCGCTCAACTACAAGGGCATCCCGCACGGCACCGTGCCCGTGCACCTCACGCGCGACGGCGGCCAGCAGCACAGCGAGTCCTACCGCGAGCTGAACCCACAGGGCCTGGTGCCCGCCCTCGCCGACGATGGCCATGTGTTCGGCCAGTCGCTCGCGATCATCGAGTACCTCGAGGAGACGCACCCGGAACCGCCGTTGCTGCCGCCGGATTTCGCGGGCCGCGCCCAGGTGCGCGCGATGACGCTCTTGATTGCCTGCGACATCCATCCGCTCAACAACCTGCGCGTGACCAATTACCTGCGCGGGCCGTTGGAGCAGGGCGACGAACCGGTCGCTGAATGGATCCGGCACTGGATTGGGGAGGGCTTCAGAGCGCTCGAGGAGCTCGCGCGCCGCCATGGCGACGGCCGGCAATACCTGTACGGCGACGGCGTCACACTCGCGGACGTCTGCCTGGTCCCCCAGATGTACAACGCGCGGCGTTACTATTGCGACCTGACGCCATACCCGGCGCTGGTCGCGATCGACGCCCACCTGACGTCGCTGCCGGCCTTCGCAGCGGCGCGACCCGAAGTGCAACCGGACGCCGAATGACCGATCCACGCGACCGCAAGCCCGACGACCCGATGGCCGGGATTCACTGGAATCTCGACCGCTCGATGAGCTATGGCCAGTACCTGCAGCTCGACAAGGTGCTGGGCGCGCAGAAGCCGCTCTCCGGGCAGCACGACGAGATGCTGTTCATCGTGATCCACCAGGCGAGCGAGCTGTGGCTCAAGCTCTGCCTGCACGAACTCGCCGCGACGCGCGCGCAGATCCGCGCCGACGACCTCGAGCCGGCCTTCAAGATGCTATCGCGCGTCGCGCGCGCGCAGGCCCAGATGATCCAGTCCTGGGACGTGCTCGCCACGATGACGCCAGCCGACTACATGCGCTTTCGCGATTCGCTGGGCCAGAGTTCCGGCTTCCAGTCCTGGCAGTATCGCCTGCTCGAATTCATGCTGGGCAACAAGGACGCCAAGTTGATCGAAGTGCATTCCTCGGATCCACCGATTCACGCATTGCTCGGTCGCGAACTCGCGACACCGTCGCTTTACGACGAAACGCTGCGACTGCTGGCGCGGCGCGGATTCGCGATTCCACGCGAACGTATCGAGCGCGACTGGACGAAAGGCTACGAGGCGCATCCTGCGGTCGAGGCCGCGTGGCTTGTGATCTACCGCGATTCCA
>CAYZDW010000288.1:0-5322 GCA_964477175.1 uncultured Steroidobacteraceae bacterium
TGACCGCATTCGCGAATGTGACCAGGTGGACGCCGCCGATCGGCGCAAACGCGGCGAGCGCGCTGTCGCTGTGCGCATGACCGAGCTGCAGCCAGGGAAAGCCCGTGAGCAGCCAGCCGCGCAGCCATTCCATCAGGGTCCAGCCGGCCGGCAGCAACAGCAGGCGGCGCGCGAGGCCCGAGTCGCGATCGAGGCGCGCCGCGGACCAACCCAGGATCGCGTAATAGGCGCCCATGATCGCGATCAGGCAGATCAGCAGCAGCACGGCGAGCCAGGCCGGCACCCCGCCGAAATCATGGATCGCCGTGTAGATCCACCAGGTGCCGGCAAGAAAAAGTCCCGCGCCCCAGGCGAAACCGAGCTTCGCCGCCTGGCGCGGCGCGGCATCTTCCCAGAGCAGGAACAGGAACGCCGGGCCCAGGACTGCAAGCGCGAATACCCCGTAGGGCGCGAAGGCTAATGTCGTCGCGGCACCGGCAAACGCGGCGAGCCAGGTGCCGTGGCGCAGGACCAGCGGCCAGGCACCGGCGAGCCCCGTCATTCAGCCCCCGCGCAACTCGCCGGCGCGCGGTGGCAGCGGTGCGGGCGATGTCACGCGCAACTGATCGATGCGCCGGCGGTCGGCGCGCAACACCTTGAACTCGTGGCCGTCCATCGTCACCGATTCGCCGCGCCGCGGCAGGCGACCGAACTGCTGCATCACGAGACCGCCGATCGTGT
This sequence comes from uncultured Steroidobacteraceae bacterium, assembly GCA_964477175.1. Lineage (GTDB taxonomy): Bacteria > Pseudomonadota > Gammaproteobacteria > Steroidobacterales > Steroidobacteraceae > SCUD01. The sequence goes on from CAYZDW010000288.1 coordinate 721, forward strand.
CGTACTCCTCCTCGCTGAATTGGGTCGAGAAGTGGTCGTTGAACTCCTGGATCCTGGTCAGCGCAAGCACCACGAACTGGCGATCGCTTTCCCGGCGAATGGTCTGGTCCTCGTCGGTGTCGTATTCGTCGGCGATCTCGCCGATGATCTCCTCGATGACGTCCTCGATGGTTACCAGGCCGGACACGCCGCCGTACTCGTCCACGACGATCGCCATATGGTTGCGGCTCACCCGGAATTCCTTGAGCAGCACATTGAGCCGCTTGCTTTCCGGCACGAAGGCCGCCGGACGCAGCACCTCGCGGATGTCGAACCCGCCCGCCGCCCCCTCGGCGTAGTAGCGCAGCAGGTCCTTCGCGAGCAGGATCCCGACCACCTGGTCGCGGTCGTCGCCGATCACCGGAAAGCGCGAGTGCCCCGATTCGATGATGACCGGCAGCAGCAGCTCGGGCGCGGATTCGCGCTCCAGCACGACCATCTGCGAACGCGGCACCATGATGTCGCGTACCTGCAGGTCGGCGACGCCCAGCACCCCTTCGATCATCGCAAGCGCATCCGGCCCGAGCACGCCGCGGCGCGCCACGGTGCGCAGCAGCTCGATAAGCTCGGCACGATCGCGCGGCTCCTCCTTGATCAGGCGTCGCAACCATTTCCCGCGCGGCCTGCGCTCGGTCATCGCTTCAATCTCCGTAGGGATCCGCGAAGCCCAGCCGCGCGAGCAGCTTCCGCTCCCGGCCTTGCATGCGGCGCGCATCGGTGGCGCGTTCGTGATCGAAGCCGAGCAGGTGCAAGATGCCGTGGATCACCATGTGCGCCCAGTGCGCACGCAGCGTCTTGCCCTGTTCGCGCGCCTCGCACGCCACGAGCGGTGCGCAGACCACGATGTCGCCGAGCAGCTCATGCGCGGGTTCGCCGGCGGCCGGCATTGGAAACGACAGCACGTTGGTCGGCGCGGGCTTGCCCCGGTAACGCAGGTTCAGCGCCCTGCTCTCGGTGGACCCGACGATGCGAATCCCAAGTTCACCGTCACGCTGGCCGGCGGCGAGGCGCGCCCAGCTGCGCAGCGAGGCCGGTGCGGGCGTCCAGGGCCGGCGCGTGCGGTAGCGCAGCGTGACTTCCAGCGTCATTTCCCGCCCCCGTGCCCGGGTTCCCGTTCATAGGCCTCGACTATGCGCTGGACCAGCGGGTGACGCACGACATCGCGCGCAGTAAAGCGCGTCACGGCGATGCCAGGCACTCCGTCCAGCACCTCGAGCGCGTGGCGCAGGCCGGACTGCCGGTGGGCCGGCAGATCGGTTTGCGTGATGTCGCCGGTCACGACCGCGCGCGAGCCGAAGCCGATCCGTGTCAGGAACATCTTGATCTGCTCCACCGTCGTGTTCTGGGCCTCATCGAGGATGATGAAGGCCTCGTTGAGCGTGCGGCCGCGCATGAATGCGAGCGGCGCGATCTCGATGACCGCGCGGTCAATCAACCGAGCGACGCGGTCGAAGCCGACCATCTCGTAGAGCGCGTCGTACATCGGGCGCAGGTACGGATCGACCTTCTGGGACATGTCCCCCGGCAGGAATCCGAGGCGCTCGCCGGCCTCGACCGCGGGTCGCACCAGCACGATGCGCCGCACCGCCTCGCGTTGCAGCGACTCCACGGCACAGGCGACCGCAAGATAGGTCTTGCCGGTGCCCGCCGGCCCAATGCCGAACGTCAGGTCGTGTTCGCGGATATTGCGCAAGTACTGCTGCTGGTTCGGGCCGCGGCCGCGGATCCGGCCGCGCAGTGTCTGCACCGCGAGCGCGTCCTCGGCGGACGCGCCGCCCATGCCGGTTTCCTGGATCGCGAGGTGCACGTCTTCCGCCGTCACGGCATTGTCGCCGGCGCGCTCGTAGAGGAGCCTCAGCACGGTCGCGCCGGCCTCGGCATTCGCGCCGGTCAGCGCGAAACGCCCGGATCGGCGGCGGATCTCGACGCCGAGCCGGCTCTCGAGCTGGTGCAGGTTCTCGTCGAGCGGGCCGCACAGCGCGGCGAGGCGGGCGTTGTCGGCGGCGCCGAAATCGACGCTGGATTCCGGGCCGGTATTCAAGCGACCAGCCGGCCGCGCAGCGAATTCGGCATGGCCTCGGTGATCTGCACGCGCGCGAATCGGTCCACGAGCCCGGCCGGCCCGTCAAAATTGACCCAGCGCATGTTTTCGGTGCGGCCCGCGAGCTGGCGCGGGTCGCGCCGCGACGGCCGCTCGACCAGCACGCGCTGGACGCTGCCGACCATGCCCTCGCTGATGCGCCGCGCCTGCTCGTTGACGCGGGCCTGCAGCAGTGCCAATCGCTGTTGCTTCACCTGGTATGGCACTTCGTCCGGCAGCGCGGCGGCCGGCGTGCCGGGCCTGCGGCTATAAATGAAGCTGAACGACTGGTCGAAGCCGACTTCGGCGATCAGGTCCATCGTGTGCCCGAAATCGGCCTCGGTCTCGCCCGGAAAACCGACGATGAAATCCGACGAGAGGCTGATGTCGGGACGCACCGCACGCAGCCGGCGGATCTTCTGCTTGTACTCGAGCCTCGTGTAGCCGCGCTTCATGAGCGCGAGGATGCGGTCGGAGCCGCTCTGCACTGGCAGGTGCAGGCAGTTCGCGAGCTTCGGCACGTCGGCATAGGCCTCGACCAGGGCGTCGGTGAACTCGACCGGGTGCGAGGTCGTGAACCGGATCCGCTCGAGGTCCTCGATGCGCGCGATGTGCCGGACGAGCGTGGCAAGGTCGCAGACCGTGCCGTCGGCCATCGGGCCGCGATACGCGTTGACGTTCTGTCCGAGCAGCGTGACCTCGCGCACGCCCTGTGCGACGAGCGACTCGACTTCGGCGACGACCTGCCCGAATGGGCGGTTTATCTCCTCGCCGCGCGTGTACGGCACGACGCAGAACGTGCAGTACTTGCTGCAGCCTTCCATGATCGACACGAGTGCCGTGGCGCCCGCGGCGCGCGGCTCCGGCAGCCGGTCGAACTTCTCGATCTCCGGGAATGAAACGTCGACTTGCGGCCGGCCGGTCGCGCGCAGCGCGGCGATCATCTCAGGCAGCCGGTGGATGGTCTGCGGACCGAACACGAGGTCGACGAACGGCGCGCGCCCCAGGATGCCCTCGCCCTCCTGGCTCGCGACGCAGCCCCCGACCGCGATCATGAGACGCGGATTGGCGCGCTTCAGGTGCCTGACCCGGCCGAGGTCGGCGAACACCTTCTCCTGCGCCTTTTCGCGCACCGAGCAGGTGTTGAAGACGATGACATCGGCGTCCTCGGGGCGCGCCGCGGGCGACAGGCCCTCGGACCCGGCAAGCACGTCGGCGATTTTCTCCGAGTCGTACTGGTTCATCTGGCAACCGAACGTGCGGATAAAAAGCTTGCCGGGCATGAAAGGGTCGAGCGGCGGCCTATTTCTTCGGGTCCGGCTGCGCCGCCTCGAAGGGCGAGAGCACCCAGACCCGGCCCACCAGGCCCTGCGCATCGAGCGTGTATTTCACGAGCACACCCGCGGGCACCGAGACGGGAAGCATGATCCGGTTGTCGGGATCCCGGATCTGCGCGCCCGGCGCCAGCCGCATGCGCTTGCCGTCGATCGCGACGATCATCTCCTGCAGGGGGCGCAGCTCGCCGCGCTTCGCCTCCGCCGGGATCGAGCGCAACTGCGCCTGCGCGGCGGCGGCGAGCGTGAGCGCGGCGAGGAGCACGGCAGCCCGGATCATCGATCCAGTGTACAGAAAAATATGCTCGTACGCGCCTTTCCCTGCTGTTGGATCACCTCATCGGCGCGTCACGAATCAGGCCGCTTTGCGTAGCCTGACCTCCACCTCGATGCCGGAGCGGGAAAGCATGTCGATGAGCGATTCCACCGAGAACAAGTCGATCTTGCCGCGCATCAGATCCGATACCCGCGGTTGAGTCACACCGAGCAATGCGGCGCTTCCCGCCTGGGGCCATCAGCGCTCGGAGCGTGCGCCGCGCGCGTCGACCAGCGCCTGCGCGGCAGTTCTGCGGCCCTCGCGTCTGTTAATGCGGCGCACCGTTGCCGCCAGCCGTTCGCCGGCAGCGCGCCGCTTTACGGGATCGATCTTCCTTGCGATGACGATTGGCTCGGTGACTTTCACAGCGGTTCATGGTTGGCGGGGCGCGGCAGAAATTCTGCCGTCGCTTGCAGGTCGCATTATTGCACGGTAGGCTCTTCGTCGGCCCTAAAATCAGGCGTGCGGTAGTCAATGCCATACTCATGCCGACAATCTTCACCGAAGGCGGATTCCGTTTTATGATCTATCTCGATGACCATCCGCCCGCGCATGTGCACGCGATTGGCGCAGATTGCATGATCAGAATCGGGCTCGAGCCGCTGGAGGTGCTGTCATCGATTGGCGCGAAGGCGAGTGAGGTGCGGAGGGCGACGGGAATTGCGCAACGCCGCCGGGAGGAGTTGCTGGCGGCGTGGAGAAAACACCATGGGTGAGCAGAACGCGTTCAAGGTGACCGAAGAGATGCTGGCGAAGGCCTCTGCCGTCGGCGACAAGGAACTCGAACGACCGCGCGCGAAAGCGGTGCGCTATGACGCAGAGCGCGTGCGCCT
>CAYZDW010000289.1:0-10650 GCA_964477175.1 uncultured Steroidobacteraceae bacterium
CGCCTTCGAGTCCTTGCAGGGCTTGGAGAGCTTCTTCAGCTCCTCGACCGCGGCAGTCACGGCCAGGTCGATGCCGCGCTTGACGTCCATCGGATTGATGCCCGAGGCCACGGCCTTCATGCCCTCGCGGATGATCGCCTGGGCCAGCAAGGTCGCAGTGGTGGTGCCGTCACCGGCCTCGTCGGAGGTCGACGAGGCGACTTCCTTAACCATCTGCGCGCCCATGTTCTCGAACCTGTCCTTGAGCTCGATTTCCTTCGCGACCGACACGCCGTCCTTGGTGATGGTCGGTGCGCCGAAGCTCTTCTCGAGCACGGCATTGCGGCCCTTCGGGCCGAGCGTCGCCTTGACGGCGTTCGCGAGCAGGTTGACGCCGCGGACCAACCGGGTGCGCGCGTCGTCGCTGAATCTGACTTCCTTGGCTGCCATTGGTACTTGTCCTCTTACTTTTCGATCACGGCCATGACGTCTTCCTCGCGCATGACGAGGAGCTCATCGCCGTCGACCTTGATTTCGGTTCCGCCGTATTTTCCGAACAGGATCTTGTCGCCGACCTTAAGGTCGAGCGGACGCACGCTCCCGTTCTCGAGAATCTTGCCCTTGCCTACCGCGACGATCTTTCCGCGGATCGGCTTTTCGGCAGCGGTATCGGGGATCACGATGCCGCCGGGTGACTTGCGCTCTTCATCTTCGCGCTTGACGATCACACGATCATGAAGCGGACGGATCTTCATGGTTCAACACTCCTTGGAAAATCGCTGTTAACTTGCCCGGGAGGGCACACTTTTCGTGTTAGCACTCTCCCTGGTCGGGTGCTAATGATAGGGATCGCGGACCCAAATTCAAGCCTTGTCTGGCGGCCACCCTGGCGTATCCATAACGGGTTGAAAAATAAGGCTTTTAATTCGTCACTTTGGCTCAGCTCGTGTAGCGAATTCCCGAAACCGGGCGCGCGCCCAAGACAAGCGACCCACGGGCCGCTAACCTCTCGGCCCGCCTGATGGAAAGCCACCCGGAAGGAAGCGCGCGGATGAAGTGTTTGAGAACTGTCCTGGCCGCGTTCCTGCTCGCCGCCACTGCTGTCGCCACTGCGCAAGGTCTGCTGGGACCCGCCGTCAACGACGATCAGTTCCTGCCGGTCGACGAGGCATTCGTCTTCACCGCGGTCGCCGACGGCGGCGCGCAGATCGCCCTCGACTGGCAGGTGGCGCCGGACTACTACCTTTACCGCCACCGCGTCTCGGCGAAAACCACGACACCGGGATTTACCCTGGGCGCGGTCGCGCTGCCGCCGGGCAAGAAGAAAACCGACGAGTTCTTCGGCGACGTCGAGGTTTACTACGAGACGCTCAACGCGACCGTTCCGGTCCAGCGTCCCGCCGATGTCTCGATATTCGAGGTCACGGTCGGCTATCAGGGCTGCGCTGACGCAGGACTCTGCTATCCACCGGTCACGAAGACCGTCACGATCGAGCTGCCGCCGCCGGGCACGCCGTCGAGGGCCGACGCCCCGCCGATGGTTGCGGAGCAGGACCGGCTCGCCAGCCTGATCGCGGAGGGGCGGCTGCTGGTCGTCATGGCGACGTTTTTTGGTTTCGGCCTACTGCTGGCATTCACGCCCTGCGTGCTGCCGATGATCCCGATCCTGTCGGGCATCATCGCCGGACAAGGCGCCGCGGCGACTCCGCGGCGCTCGTTCATGCTTTCGCTGGTCTACGTGCTCGGCATGGCCACGACTTACACCGTCGCCGGCGCGGCATTCGCAGCCGCCGGCCAGCAGGCCCAGGCGTTCTTCCAGCAACCCTGGATCATCATCGGCTTCGCGATGCTGTTCGTCGTGTTGGCGCTCGCGATGTTCGGGCTGTTTGAGCTTCGCATCCCGGCCGCGCTGGAATCACGGTTGTCCGCGGCGTCGGGCCGCCAGAAAGCCGGCAGTTTCGTGGGCACTGCCGTCTTGGGCGCGCTGTCGGCGCTGGTGGTGACGGCCTGCGTCGCGCCGCCGATGGTCGCCGCGCTCGCGGTGATCGGCCAGACCGGCGACGTGCTGCGCGGGGCGCTCGCGCTCTTTGCGATGGGGATCGGCATGGGTTCGCCGCTATTGTTCGTCGGCGTGGCGGGCGGGCGCTTCCTGCCGCACGCGGGACCCTGGATGACAACGGTAAAGACGCTGTTCGGCGTGATGTTCCTCGCCGTCGCCGTCTGGATGCTGGAGCGCATCCTGCCGGGGCCGCAGACGCTCGCGTTGTGGGCCCTGCTCGTCTTCGTCGCCGGCTATTACTTCGGCGGATTCGGGCGCCCGGGGTCCGGCAGCGGCCCCCGCCTGCTCGCGCGCGGCGCAGGCCTCGCGGCGATCGCCTGGGGCGTCATCATGATGATCGGCGCAGCAGCCGGCGGGCACGATCCCCTTCAGCCGTTGCGCGGCATCACGCTTCCGGGCGTGCTCGGCAGTTCGCAAACCACCGCCTCCGAGTCGCTGCCATTCCGCAAGGTCACTTCGCCCGAGGAACTCGACCGCGAGCTTGCAGCGGCGCTCGCCGCCGGGCAGCCGGCGATGCTCGACTTCTATGCCGACTGGTGCGTCTCCTGCAAGGAAATGGAGAAATACACGTTCTCCAACGTCGAGGTGCAGCGGGACCTCGCGGGATTCGTGCTGCTGAAAGCCGACGTGACCGCGAATGGCCCCGCCGAGCAGGCCCTGTTGCGCCGCTTCGGCGTCTACGGACCGCCGACCACGGCGTTTTTCGGCACGCATGGGCGCGAGTGCCGCGCCTTCCGGCTGGTCGGCTACGTGCCGGCCGATGAATTCCGGGAGCATCTGTCCCGGTTCGCCCGCGAATGCTGAAACTGCCGCGCGGCGCCAAGTGGGCCGGCCTGGTGGCCGTTGCGGCCCTCGCCGGGCTTGCCGCCTACCTCGCAAGCCAACAGCTGCTTGCGCCCGAGCCGCCGCCTGCCGAGCCGATCCGGCCGGCGGTCATCCCCGAACGCCTGCCCGACATCACCCTGGCCGATCGCGACGGGCGGCCGCGCTCCCTGTCCGAATGGAACGGCAAGGCGCTCGTCATCAATTTCTGGGCGACCTGGTGCGCTCCCTGCCGGCGCGAGATACCCATGCTCAACGCGCTCGCCGCCGACTACCGCGAACAGGGATTCGAGCTCATCGGCATCGCCGTCGACTTCCGGGACGACGTGCTTCAGTACCTGCAGACGATGCCGATTGACTACACCGTGCTGATCGGAGAACAGGAAGGCATGGATGCCGCGCGAGCCTTCGGCATGGACACGATCGGTCTGCCGTTCACGGCCTTTGCGGATCGTTCCGGACGCATCGCCACGATCCATGTCGGCGAGTTGCACCGGCCGCAGGCAGAAGTCATCCTGTCGGCGGTCCGCGAGGTCGACGCCGGTACTATCGATATGGATACCGCCCGCACCCGGATACGTGCAGAGCTCGCGAAACTCCCCAAATCGACCTGATTGGCGTCAATTTGACGCTGTTCGCCGCATTATCGCCCCATGATCTGGACAAAGTGATACTTGTCCGGTTCAATGAGCGTCCACCGTGGCCAATGGCGCCCAGGGGATTGCGCGGGCTATGCGACGGATCCTGCTCATCAACGGACCCAACCTCAACCTGCTCGGCCAACGCGAGCCGGCGCACTACGGCCGGGACACGCTGGCGGAAATCGAAGAGCGGCTGAGAGCCCAGGCCGCGAGCCGCGACGCAACGCTCGAGGCATTCCAGAGCAATGCCGAGCACGAGCTGGTCGACCGCGTGCAGGCTCTGAGCCGGCAGCCGGTCGATTTCGTGATCCTGAATCCGGGCGCCTTCACTCACACCAGCATTGCGCTGCGCGACGCCCTGCTGGCCGTGGCCGTGCCCTTCATCGAGGTGCACCTCTCCAACGTGCACGCACGCGAACCCTTCCGCAGGCATTCCTATTTTTCCGACATCGCGGCGGGCAGCATCGCCGGCCTCGGACCGCAGGGCTATGAGCTCGCGCTCGCGGCCGCGCTCGATCGCCTCGATCGGCCATCCCAGGGGGATTGAATGGACATCCGCAAGATAAAAAAACTGATCGAGCTGCTCGAGGAATCAGGCCTTGCCGAGCTCGAGATCTCCGAAGGTGAGGAGTCGGTGCGCATCGCCCGATTCGCCCAGGGCGCCAACGTGGTCGCGCAGGGCGTGGCGACCGCCCCACAGGCGCAGGCTGCCCCGGGCGTCGCGCCGGTGGCCGCTCTGCCTGCCGCGCTGCCGGCCGAACATCGCGATGAGAACATGGTCACGGCGCCGATGGTCGGCACTTTCTACGCATCGCCTGCGCCGGGCGCCAAGCCCTTCGTCGAGATCGGCCAGGAAGTCCGCGTCGGCCAGGTGCTCTGCATCATCGAGGCCATGAAGATGATGAACCAGATCGAAAGCGAGCGCGCCGGCAAGGTGGTCGCCGTGCTCGCGAAGACCGGCGAACCGGTCGAGTTCGGCCAGCCGCTGTTCGCGATCGAGTAGGCGGGATGCTCGACAAGATCGTCATCGCCAACCGCGGCGAGATCGCATTGCGCATCCTGCGCGCCTGCCGCGAGCTCGGCATCAAGACGGTCGCGGTCCATTCGACGGCCGACCAGAACCTCAAGCACGTGCTGCTGGCCGACGAGACGGTCTGCATCGGACCGCCCGCCTCCAAGGACAGCTACCTCAACATGCCGGCGATCATCAGCGCCGCCGAGGTCACGGACGCGGTCGCCATTCACCCCGGCTACGGCTTCCTGTCCGAAAACGCCGACTTCGCGGAGCGAGTCGAGAACAGCGGCTTCGTGTTCATCGGCCCGCGCAGCGAAACGATTCGCCAGCTGGGTGACAAGATCTCCGCGATCCGGGTCATGAAGCAGCACGGCGTGCCCTGCGTGCCCGGTTCCGACGGACCGCTGCCCGCGGACACCGACGAGTGCTTCCGGATGGCGCAGAGCATCGGCTACCCGGTCATCATCAAGGCCTCGGGCGGCGGCGGCGGGCGCGGCATGCGCGTGGTGCACAGCGACGCCACGCTCGTCAACGCGATCAATGTCGCGAAGACCGAGGCCCAGGCGGCGTTCGGCAACGATACCGTCTACATGGAGAAGTACCTCGAGAAGCCGCGCCACATCGAGTTCCAGGTCATCGGCGACAATTACGGCAATGTCGTGTCGCTCGGCGAGCGCGACTGCTCGCTGCAGCGGCGGCGCCAAAAGATCATCGAGGAAGCCCCGGCGCCGGGCATCACGCAGGCGCAACGCGAAGAGATGGGCGAGCGGCTCGTGGCGGCCTGCGCGGCGGTCGGCTACAGAAGCGCCGGCACGCTCGAATTCCTCTTCGAAGACGGCACCTTTTACTTCATCGAAATGAACACGCGCGTGCAGGTCGAGCACCCGGTCACCGAGCTGGTGACCGGCGTCGACATCGTCAAGCAGCAATTACGCATCGCGGCCGGCGAACCGCTGCCATTCCGGCAGCAGGACATCGTGCTGCGCGGCCACGCGATGGAATGCCGCATCAACGCCGAAGACCCGAAGACCTTCGCCCCGTCGCCGGGCCCGGTGCGGCTCTGGCACGCGCCAGGCGGGCCCGGCGTGCGCGTCGACAGCCATCTCTATTCCGGGTACTCGGTGCCGCCTTACTACGACTCGCTGATCGCGAAGCTGATCACGTACGGCGAGAACCGCGACACGGCGATCGCCAGGATGAGGAATGCGCTGTCCGAAATGGTCGTTGAAGGCATCAAGACCAATGCGCCGTTGCACCAGGAGATCTTCGGTCACTCCGTTTTCCGGCAGGGTGGTCTGGACATCCATTACCTGGAACGCCGGCTCGGCCTCAAGTGACCGCGGCGGCCGTCGCCAGCCAATGCCATTTCATCAGCTCGTGATCGACATCGGGCCGGCGGATCCCGGCCCCGGCGAGACCGCCTGCTTTGCGCTGGGCGCCTTGTCCGTGTCGCTCGCCGATGCGGCGGATCATCCGGTGCTGGAACCGGCGCCCGGCGAAACACCGCTGTGGCCGGAGATACGAATGCGCGCGCCGTATCCGGCCGATGCGGAACCCCGTATCGTCGCGGCGACATTGATGGCGGTGCTGGCGCTGCCCGCCGAGGCGATCCGGATCGAAGAAGTCGAGGATCGTGTCTGGGAACGCGAGTGGCTCAAGGACTTCCGGCCCATGCGTTTTGGCCGGCGCCTTTGGGTCTGTCCCGATGGCCAGCGTCCCCGCGAATCCGGCTCGATTATCCTGGAACTCGATCCGGGCCTCGCGTTCGGCACCGGCACGCATGCAACCACGGCCATGTGCCTGGAATGGCTGGACGGCTTCCCGCTCGCCGGTTTCAAGGTCCTCGACTACGGTTGTGGGTCCGGCATCCTGGCGCACGCCGTAACAGGCTCAAGGATCGGCTCGAGATCTGCGCTGCCGGCAAGCTGCCGGCCGGACCTTTCGACCTGGTGCTCGCAAACATCCTCGCGGGTCCGCTGCGGCGACTGGCGCCCGACATGGCCCGGCTCTGCCGTCCCGGAGGCAGGCTGCTGCTGGCGGGCCTGCTCGACGCGCAGGTGGCGGAAGTGGCGGATGCCTATGGTCCGTGGTTTGATATCGAAACGGCGGCCCGACATGACGGATGGACCGCCCTCGCCGGCCACCGGCGCGCGGAGTAGGCGTGTACACCCAATGCCCTGATTGTGCGACGGTCTTTCGCGTCACCGCGGACGCGCTGCGCGCTGCCCAGGGCGACGTGCGCTGTGGCGTCTGCTCGACCACGTTCAATGCTCTTGAAAACCTGAGCGAAGAACCTTTCCGGTCGGCTCCCGGGAGCGAAGATTCACCGGCTCCTGAAGACACGATCACGGTCGAGGAACTGCCAGGCAACGAGGACATCGAGTTGTCAACTGCCGCCGAAAATGAAACGACCGATGCCGCTCCGGCCGAGGAGCAGTCGTTCGAGTTCGATGCAGACATCGAGGACCTCGACCGGCTGTTCGTCGAGATGCCAGCCACGGACCACCTGCGGCACATGGCGGCCGCCATCCGCTCCGGCGAGCCACCCGCTTTGGTGACGATCGATCCGGGCGCTATCGCCGCTTCGCTGTCGATTCGCGATGACCTCGACCGCACCGACGAATACCCGATTCTCGTCCTCGACGAATGGGACGAGGCCACCGGACCGGCTGAACAGGCGCCCGAGCCGCGCGAATTGCCGCCCAACCCGTTCGAGACGCCGCGCATCCTGATACCCGACGAGATGCGCAGGGGTCTGGCGGAAGAGGCCGCCGTGAGCGCCGCGGCCGCGCAGGACTTCGACGAACCTGAGCCGCAGGAAGGCCCGCGCCGCTGGCCCTGGACACTGGGCATCGCGGTCCTGGCCCTCTCCCTCGCCGCCCAGGTCGTGCACGGCCAGCGCGATGAACTGATACGCAAGCCCGCGATCGGCCCGTTGCTGGCGCAGGTTTATGCGCTCGTGGGCCTGCCGTTCACGTCGCCGACGGATCTTGCGGCATATGAGTTGCGGCAGTGGGGCGCGGCCAGCGACGCCCTGCAGCCCGGCCGGCTGTTGCTGCGGGCGAGCATCGTCAACCTGGCCGGCTACGCCCAGCCTTACCCGCTGCTGCGCCTGGCATTGCAGGATCGCTTCGGCACGACGGTCGGCGTGCGCGACATCGAACCGGTCGATTACCTGCCCGGGACCGGTGCGGGGAGCCTGCTGGCGCCGGGACAGCGGGCGGATGCCGAGATCCGCATCGTCGACCCCGGCAAGGATGCGGTCGGATTCGAAATGGACGTCTGCCTGTCCGCGGCCGATGGCGTGCGTTGCGCCAACGAGGTCCGGCCGTCCCCACAATGAGGATCGGACCCTATAGCCTGGCGGCGCCGCTCGCGCTCGCGCCGATGGCCGGCGTGACCGATCAGCCGTTTCGCAAGCTGTGCCGGCGCATGGGTGCCGCTGTCGCTGCTTCAGAAATGGTCACCGCCGACGTCCGGCTCTGGAATACGTCCAAGTCGCGACATCGACTTGTCCACCGCGACGAACCGGAACCGCGCGTCGTGCAGATCGCCGGCGGTGAGCCCGGAATGATGGCGACTGCAGCCCGCTGCAACGTCGAGATGGGCGCACAGGTCATCGACATCAATCTCGGCTGCCCGGCCAAGAAGGTGTGTAACCAGGCCGCCGGCTCCGCGCTGATGCGCGATGAGCCGCTGGTGCGCGCGATACTCGCTGAGGTCATCGCTGCAAGCGGGGTCCCGGTGACGCTCAAGATGCGAACGGGCTGGAACCGAGGCAACCGCAACGCGGTCGCGATCGCGCGCATGGCCGAGGATCTCGGGATCGCGGCCCTCGCCGTGCACGGCCGGACCCGCGAGGATTTCTTCAGCGGCGATGCGGAATACGAAACCGTCGCGGCCGTCAAGCAGGCGGTCAGCATCCCGGTATTCGTGAATGGCGACATCGATTCTCCCGCCAAGGCATTGAAGGTGCTGGCACAAACCGGTGCCGACGGCGTGATGATCGGTCGCGCGGCGCAGGGCCGGCCGTGGATCTTCAGGGAAGTGTTGGCCGCGATGTCCGGATCATCGGTCGCTCCGCCTGCGCTCGCCGAGGTCCGTGCTATCATGCTTTTGCACCTCGAGGCCCTCTACTCGTTCTACGGCGAGTCGCAAGGTGTCCGCGTGGCGCGCAAGCATCTTGGTTGGTATTGCAGGCTGCATCCGGAAGTCGGACACTTACCACCTGAGTTGTTGACGATAGGAAGCGCAAGAGAGCAGCTATCGCTCGCGGGCGCATTCCTGTCAGGCTTTGTCGGGCAGACCGCCCGCGCGGCCTGATCGATAACTACGCAGACAGGCGGGGACAAGCTGGCAATGACCGCGAAGACCAAGGCGCAGGCGTCGCGCCGTCCACCCTTTTCCCGGCCGCTCAACGGCCATGTGCGCGAAATTCCGCTGCGCAACCACACCGAACAGGCCCTCAGCAGCTATTTCGACAGCCTCAACGGCCACCGCCCGGGCCGGCTGTACGACCTCGTCATGCGCGAAGTTGAGTTACCGCTGTTCCAGGCGGTCATGGACTACGCGGAAGGCAACCAGAGCCGCGCGGCGACCATACTCGGCATCAATCGAGGCACCCTGCGCAAGAAATTGCGCGAATACGGGCTGTCCGCCTGATCGTGGCGATGCGCCGGCAAGCCCGGCGGGCGCTCCTGAGCGCCTCCGACAAGACCGGCATCGCCGAACTCGCCCGCGAACTGCACGACCTCGGTTTCGAACTCGTCTCGACCGGCGGCACCGCCCGCATGCTGGCGGGCGCCGGATTGCCGGTCATCGAGGTGGCCGCCGAAACCGGTTTTCCGGAAATCATGGATGGACGCGTAAAGACGCTGCACCCGAAGGTGCACGGCGCGTTGCTAGGACGTACGGGTACGGATGATGCGGTCATGCGCGAGCACGGCATCCGTCCCGTCGATTTGCTGGTCGTCAATCTCTACCCGTTCGCCGCGACGATCGGCCGGCCGGATTGCGGCTATGCCGAGGGGGTCGAGAACATCGACGTCGGCGGGCCGGCAATGCTGCGCGCCGCGGCCAAGAACCACGAGCGCGTGACCGTGCTGGTCGATCCGGCCGATTACCGCGGCGTGCTCGACGAGTTGCGCGCGGGCGCCGTTTCCGATGCGACGCGCCAGCGTCTGGCCGCCAAGGTCTTCGCGCACACGGCGCAGTACGACGCCATGGTCTCGACCTGGCTGCGGCGGCAGCAGTCCGATTCCTCCTGGCCCGACACGCTGACGCTCGGTTTCCACAAGAAGCAGGAACTGCGCTACGGCGAAAACCCGCACCAGTCGGCGGCCTTCTACGCCGATCCGCAGGCCGCCGGTGCCAGTGTCGCCACGGCGACACAGTCGCAGGGCAAGGAACTGTCGTTCAACAACATCGCCGATGCGGACACGGCGCTCGAATGCGTGCGCCAGTTCGCGAGCCCCGCCTGCGTGATCGTCAAGCACGCGAGTCCCTGCGGTGCCGCCGTGGCAACCGATGCGCTCGAAGCCTGGCAGCATGCCTACGAGACGGACCCGACCTCCGCTTTCGGCGGCATCATCGCCTTCAACCGGCCGCTGGACGCCGCGACAGCCGCCATGATCCTCGAACGCCAATTCGTGGAGGTCATCCTGGCCCCCGCGATCGCGCCCGAGGCGCGAGCGGCGCTGGCTGCGAAGCCGAATATTCGCGTGCTCGAGACAGGCGACCTCGCAGGCAAGCCTGCAACGACACACGAGTTGCGCTCGGTGACTGGCGGCTTGCTGCTGCAATCCCGGGACGACGGCATGGTCGAGGCCGGCGCACTCGCCATCGTCACCCGCCGCGCACCCGGTGCTGCCGAACTCGCCGATCTGATGTTCGCCTGGCACGTCTGCAAGTACGTGAAATCGAACGCGATCGTATTCGCACGCGAGGGCACGACGATTGGAATCGGCGCCGGGCAGACGAGCCGCGTCGTCTCGACGCGCATCGCCGCAATCAAGGCCGCGGACGCGGGCCTTGCGGTCGCCGGCAGCGCGATGGCCTCCGACGCTTTCTTCCCGTTCCGCGACGGTCTCGATGCAGCGGCTGAACTCGGCGTGCGCGCGGTGATTCAGCCCGGT
>CAYZDW010000290.1:0-5213 GCA_964477175.1 uncultured Steroidobacteraceae bacterium
TCCGGTGACCACGATGGATTGATCGCGTGATCGTGTGCCGAGTAGTAGTAACGGTCGAGCTTGCTCTGGCGCGGTACCACGAGCGGCCGCGCATTGGCGAGTCCATCCGTTCCGATGTCCGCGATCATCAGGTTGAAATGCCCGGTGCCGGCGGTCGATACCCAGACCAGTTGCTTGCCGTCGGGTGACAGCCGTGGCTCGACATTGACGCCGCCGTTGGCGGTCAGCGCGGCTTCGCGCCCGCTCGCGAAGTCGAGCCGCCAGAGTTCCATGGAGCGGCCGTCGTAACGCGTGAACACGACGCTTCCGCCGTCGCGGGCCAGGTCGGGCTGGTAGTCGTAGGCGGCGTCGGCATGTGTGAGCTCGACGGCTTCGTCCGATCCAATGCGCTGGCGCCACAGGGAACCCGCCATGCTGTAGACAAGTTCGCCGCCGTCGGGCGTGAATGCCGCGCTGGATGGGCCGGTGGTCAGCTGCGGCAGGTAGAGCTCGCGCCAGTAATAGTTGTGCGGCAGGTCCACCTGCTTGAGCACCGGCTCGCGCTCCGCGTCCGCGTCAGCCGCCCACAGTAGCGATGACGCAATGAACAGAACGCAGCCGGCCTGTCTCACGCAGCGCCCGCCAGCGCCGCGTCGAGGCTCCTCCGCAAGAGAACCACCGCCTCGTCCACCTCAGCTTGGGTCACGCAGAGCGGTGGCATGAACCTAAGCGTGCTGACGCCGCAGGACAGCAGCAGCAGGCCGTTGTGATAGGCACGGTGCAGCATTGCTTCGACGAGCGGCCGGTCCGGCGTGCCGTCCGGCTTGATCAGCTCGATTCCGATCATGAGGCCGCGTCCGCGCAGATCGCCGATGCAGGGGTAAGCGGGCGCGAGTTCCCTGAGCCGCGTCATGAAATGGGCGCCAACCTTTGCCGCGTTCGCAGCGTATTGGTCGCGCACCAGGTCGAGCGTCGTGTTCGCAGCTGCGCAGCACAGCGGGTTGCCGCCGAAGGTGTTGCCATGTGCTCCCTTCTTCCACTGCTGCATGATCCTGCGTTTCGCGACGATGGCGCCTATCGGCAGGCCGGAACCCAGGCCCTTGGCGAGTGTCATGATGTCGGGCCGCACACCCGAATGCTCGCAGGCGAACATGCGGCCGCTGCGGCCGACGCCCGACTGCACCTCGTCGAATACGAGGAGTATCCCGTGTTCATCGCAGATCTGCCGCAGGCCAGCCAGGAATCCGTCCGGCGGCACGAGGTAACCGCCCTCGCCCTGGATCGGCTCGACGACAATGGCCGCGACTTCGGATGCCGGCAAATTGCGCTCGAACAACATCCGGATGTAGTTGAGCACGGCCCGTCCCTGGTCGGTGCCCGCGAATAGCGGCCGGTAGCTGTTCGGGTAGGGCACGTGCGTGACGCCAGGCATGACCGGCGCGAAACCGGCCTGCTGCGTGTACTTGCTCGATGTCAGCGCGAGCGAGCCCATGGTGCGGCCGTGGAAGCCGCCGAGGAAGGCGATGATGCGCTGCCTCCCGGTCACGTAGCGCGCGAGCTTGAGCGCGCCCTCGACCGACTCCGTTCCGGACTGGCACAGGAAACTCATGACCGGCTCGCCCATCGGCGCGAGCGCGGCGAGCCGCTCAGCGAGCGACGTCATGCCTTCGTGCCAATAGTCGCTCGAAATGTGCAGGAACTTTCCCGCTGCTTCGCGCACGGCGGCGACCACGGCGGGATGCGCATGGCCCGTGGCGCAGACCGCGATGCCCGCGGCGAAATCAAGAAAGCGATTGCCGTCGACGTCCCAGGCCTCGGTGCCACGGCCGTGCGAGATCACGAAGGGATAGTCGCGCGGGTAGGACGGCGAGGCGACTTGCGTATCGCGCGCGATCATCGCGCGCGCCTTCGGTCCGGGCAGTTCGGTCTTGATGTGTGGATGGCTCACGTCATCTCCCGCCCTTATGGGTGCGTTCATATCGGCAGCCTCACTGGCTCGCGGTGCGCCGCGGCCGTGCGGGCCTCGAGCGCACGGAGCGCCACGAGTTCCGCCGCGGTTGGCGCCGCGAGCGTTTCGATTTTCGCTGCGAGCGCGAGCGGCCAGCCTACCGCGGCACGCGCCTCCTCCACCCGTATGCCCGGATAGAGTAAGGCGAGCGCAAGTTCGCCGCTTGCCGGCTGTGGCTTCAGGATGCCGACGTCGGTGACGACCACGGCCGGACCGCCTCCGCGTGCGCCGCTGGCGCCGCGGCCCTCGAAATGTCCGCCGCTGGTCCGGAAATCCAGCGCGGCGACGAAGCTCCGCGGCGAGGCTTTCATGACGATGAAGACTTGCCGCGCGTGCGCCGCGATCTCGGTCGCACCGCCGGCGCCCGGCAGTCGTGTGCGCGGGCTCGCATAGGGGCCGATGACCGTGCTGTTGAGGTTGCCATGCCGGTCGATTTGCGCCGCGCCGAGAAAACCGACGTCGATGCGCCCGGCCTGCAGGTAATCGCTGAAAATCTCGGGCAGCGGCACGACGCAGGCCGCAGTCTCGGCGAGTTCGCCGTCGCCGATGGAGAGCGGCAGCACTGTCGGCCGCGCGCCGATCGTGCCCGACTCGTAGATCAGCACCAAGCCGGGCGCGTGGGTCAGGCGCGCGAGATTGCAGGCCGCGCTCGGCAGGCCGATACCGACGAAACAGACGGCGCCATCCCACAACAGGCGCGCCGCGGCGACCGTCATCATCTCGTCGCGGCTGTAGTCGGTCATGCCGCCACCCGGCGCAGGCTTTCGATGAAGCTGCGATGATCCGCGGTGCCCTGCACATGCCGCTGCATCCAGTCGGTGAAGCGGCTGCGGTCGCGCGAGATCTCGTCCCAACGCAGGTAGAAATCGTTGTCGCGCGCGTAGCAGCCCTGTGCATAGGAAGGCCAGGCGCCGCCGGGGCAATGCGAGACGACACCGACCACGAAATGCGGCAGCAGCACGCCGTTCATCGCAGGTGGCAGCTCGTCCACGACCTCCTCGACAGTGACGATGAGCAGCGTAGCCGCAAGCCCCGCCTCGCGCTGTGCGCCGACGATCCCCTCGATCGCGACATTGCCGCGGCGATCAGCGCGCTGCGCGTGCAGGATGGTGACGTCGGGATTGAGCGCCGGGACGGTCGCGAGCTCCTCGCCCGTGTACGGGCAGCGGACGCTGCGGATGTTCGGATTGTGGGCAGTCAGGTCGGTGCTGATGTATCCGCGCAGGACGCCGAAGGGCAGGCGCGCGGCGCCCGCGCGATAGGCCGCGGCCATGCCGGCGTGGCTGTGCTCGTCGATTTCAAGCGGCCGCGGCCAGCCATGCTCGACGGCGTCGCGCAGCCGGTGCAGCGACCCGACGCCGGGATTGCCGCCCCAGGAGAAGGTCAGGCGCCGCGCCGCGGCCATGCCGATCAGCTGGTCATAGATGAGATCCGGCGTCATGCGGATGAGGTGCAACTCACGGCGGCGCTGCCGGATCAGCTCGTGCCCGGCCGCGAAGGGAATGAGGTGCGTGAAGCCCTCGAGCGCGATGGACGCGCCGTCCGGCACGTGCTTCGCGATCGCCTCCGCAAGCGGCAGGAACTCAGGCATTCATTCCACCACGGTGCGCGACTGTTCGCGCAAGTACAGCGGCAGGTAATAGAACGAGGCGATCGCCTTTCCTGTGGAGCCCGACCCTTTCCAGCCGCCGAATGGCTGATAGCCCGGCCAGGCGCCGGTCGTCGCGCCCTGGGCCCGGTTCGCGTAGGTGACGCCGGCTTCAATGTTGTCCTGGAACCAGCGCACGTCCTCGGCCGAACCGTAAATGCCGGCGGTCAGGCCCATGTCGGTGTCGTTGGCGAGCGCCATCGCAATATCGCGATCGCGATAACGCTGCGCCATCAGGATTGGCAGGAACATTTCGTGGCGCCACAGCGGGTGGTCGGGCGCAGCCTCGGCAAGCACCGGCTCGACGTAGTAACCGCGCCCGAAATCGCCGTCAGTCAGCACCCGGCCCCCGCGGCGCAGCTTCGCCCCCGCCTCGCGCAATTGCGCCACATAGCGCGCGTAATTCTCGTGCGCCCTTGCGTTGACCACGGGGCCCAGCCAGGTCTCGCGCTTGCTGGGATCGCCGATGCGGATGGCGTCGATCTGCCGCTCGAGACGCGCGAACAGCTCGTCGGCCACGGTCTCGTGCACGTAAAGCCGCGACACCGCGGAACATTTCTGGCCGCCCATGCCGTAGGCGGAACGGAGGATACCACTCGCCGCGCGGTCGAGGTCCGCATGCTCGGTCACGATGCAGGGATTCTTGCCGCCCATCTCCGCGATGCAGGGACGCGGGTACGCACCTGTCGCCATCGTGCCGAGAATCGAGCGTCCGACGGCGACGGAGCCGGTGAACGTAACGGCGGCCGTGCGCGCATCGCCGACGAGCGCTTTTCCTACGGCGGCGCCCGAACCCGAGACGTAATTGAACACGCCGGGCGGAACGCCGGCGTCGCGAATGCAGTCGGCCAGCCAGCGGCCGGCCCAGGGCGTGTCGGAAGCACACTTAAGGACCACCGTGTTGCCGGTCACGAGCGCGGCGGCCGTCGGCCCGCCGGCCAATGCGAGCGGGAAATTGAAGGGCGCGATGACGGCCCAGACCCCGTAAGGGCGCAGGACGCTCCGATTGCGCGACACGAAGCCCTCGAGCGGGTCGTTCGGCAACTCGACCTCGTAGCCATGATGCGACTCGAAGTCATCCGCGTAGCAGCGGAAGAAATCGACCGTCTCCTGGGCTTCGCCTAGCGCCTCCATGCGATTCTTGCCGACCTCGAGTACAAGCGCGGCGGCGATGTCGTAGACGCGCCCCTCCATGATGTCGGCCACGCGGCGCATGAGCCGTGCGCGTTCAGCGACGGGTGTCGCGCGCCAGGCTGGATACGCCCTCGAAGCGGCCGCGAGCGCCGCGTCCACGTCCGCAAGCTGTGCCATCGGGAAACGGCCGAGCTTCCAGTCGCGATCGATCGGGCTCGCGCGGTCCTCGTGCACCGTGGCTTCCTGGTCGCGGCCGTCGATGAACAATGGCTGCGTGCGGCCGAGTTCGCCACGCAGGCGCGCGAGCGAGCGCTCGAAGCGCTCATGCATCGCTTCCGGCGGATTGAACATCGTCGCGTAGGTCAGGCGGAAACTCATGATTTCTGCTCCATCCCCGAGGTCGGAAAGAAACGGCCGAGCAGGCGATCGAGGAGACCGAGAGCC